>NZ_JAWLRY010000019.1:0-107735 GCF_033142325.1 Rhodococcus sp. IEGM 1370
CATCGGCCGCGCCATCGTGCGCCAACGGGGTTCGAAGCGCAATCTCGACCGGCTCAGGCCGGCACATCACCGTGGAGAAATATCGAGGCTAGACCAATGGCATTAGTGACAATGCAATCTGTTGAGACACAAAGCAAGTGAACAGATTCATTGGTGAAGAGCAGTGAGCAATCATGATGTGAGCACATCGGTATCGAGGTGGTGGTGCACTGGTGGTGGTGCACATGCATGGCTATCGAGGTTGTGCTATCCATCGAGTGAGTTGCTCTATTCCATTGCAGTGCAACAGCATTGACGAACAACAGCGAACACACAGCACATCGAGATTGCTGCTGTCTCACAGCGCTTCTGGCGTACTCGTGCTGTCGTCTGGCATGGATGGCTAGGCAGAGGTGCGTTCGTGTCTCAGCGTGGTAATCAGAGGGTGTTTTGGGCACAAAAAATGCCCGACCACTCACGGTGCAAAGGGAGGCGCTGACGAGGCACCTAACTAAACCGTGGTGATCGGGCATCTTGTGGCACAGGGTGAATGAAGTCCTGCACCGGAACTCGGTTGGCTACTGTTCAACCGAATCCGTTCAAAGACTACCAGCGCGGGTAACTGGTATGCGGATTACGCAGTGGTGTTGTAGCGCAACAGCTTCAGGGCTGAAGTGTTCACAACATCACTGCCGGTGCGGAATGTCATAAAGGCACCCCGTTCACCCGTCGGCCGTCGCGCTGCTCCGAACAGATCGCTGATCAGATGAATCGTCGTACCGATCCGATCCACGATCGTGAACCCGGCATGGAAATCACCATACGCAGCAACGTAATTCGATTCGGTCGCTGCCGGATTGATCACGCCGTCCACGAACGAAGCCTCGTTCACCCTGCGCCCCAACAGCGTTGGAGGATTCAAGTCGAGCGACGGGAACTTCACGGACCCGTTCGTGGTCTCCATCTGGCGTGCGCCGTTGATGGTAGACAAGTTCATCACCCACTGAGCGTTACCCAAATACCTCGGTCCCAGAGCGTTCTGCACCGCGTAGAAGTCGTTCGCGTTCAACGCTTCCCCGGTACCTGACACGATCACAGAGCCACCCGCTGCGACCAATGCGGTGATCAGACCCTTCGGTTCGTTCGTTCCCGATCCGAGCATGAACGCTTGTGCCTGCAACTGATCTGCACCGTCCACGAGCAACCCGCGAAGCTCTTCGAGGAAGCCCAACGAGTCCTGCTGGAACTCGTACGAGAAAGGTACGAACGCAGCGCCCTTCTCTGCCTTGATGACCGGCTGTCCCAGTGTCGGTGATGCGTCGGCCGCTTCCTGCGACTCTGGGAGCCATTCAGCCGTGACGCCCGCCGACGTAATGCCTCGGTACTCGCTACCGGTGATCTGGACAACCCGTGCCACCTGACGGAGCGGATTCGAGCTACCGGCGTTGGTGAGGTGCACCACAGGATCGAGACTGATCGGGAGGGCGAAGTGGCCGGTACCCGTGTCGATCTGTAGCGCTCGTGACACCTGGTGTACGTCCTGATAAGCGCGCTGCTCGGATGCTGTCCACAGAAGGTGTCCACGCGCGGGGTCTGCGGCTACCTTCGCGAACGCAGTTCGGTACTCCGGTGAACCTGCGGTCAGTGCCCAGCGGGCGGTCAGGTCGGCGTCGTCGCCGGTACGCATGAGAGTTTCGATGCGCTCTGCGGCGTAGTCGGGAAGCTCGTTGGCCTTGAGGCCGCGCTCAACCTGACGCATAGCCTGATCGCGCACGGTGTTGCCACGGGTACCCGAAAGGTTCCGACCCTCGTAGGCGTTCGGATCTGCGCCGGGGTGACCTGCCTCGGTCGAACCACCCTCCACCAGACCGCGCATTGCTTCGATACGACGCTCGGACTGAGCAATCTCGGCCTTGACGACATCGAGTCGTTCTGCGGCTTCATCGAAGCGCTCTGTCTCGGCCTCGTTGAAATCGCGTGACTGTTCTTTCGCGCCCTCGAATACCGAACGCATGGTGCCTTCGAGCGAAGCCTTTTCGGCCCGCAGCTCTTCTAGTGATTTCTTCATTACAGTAGTCCTGCCATTCTCAATCACTTTTCGGCGAGATGTAGTGTCATGGTTTGTGTTTCGCTGCGCACTCCGACTTTGGTACTTGCGTAAGCCGGAAACACAACTGGGCCAGCCTCGGCTAGCGCTATCTCTTTGATGGTCCTCGAAAGTTGAGTACCCGAGTCGAGCAACGTCGAAATGCGTTCGGGCGAAACACGATTGCCCTTGGCGTCCCGCCACTCTTCTTGGATGACTCGAAACTTCACTGACATGCCTGAAATCGCCTGGCTCGCAATAGCTTGCCGGATCGGCAACACAAGATCGTTGTCGTGCAATCGAGCCCGCACGTACAGACCTTCGCGTGTCTCGCGCAACTCCTCGAACACTCCGATAGGAACCGACCCGGTACGACTGTCTCGGCCGTGATCGAACTGCATGACAGGACGGCGTTCGGCCAAACTCTTCTTGAACGCTCCGTACGCAATTCGCTCGGTATAGCTGCCTAGGTAGTCGCGAATCTCGGTCGGTGAGTCGAATACTGCGGCCAGTCCTTCGAGGGTCAATCCATCGTCGGCGGTGTCAGTGGTTCGGAATTCGAGTTCACGCTCGATCATCGGTTTCGTGTTGCGTGGCATAGTCATTCACTTTCTTGAGGGGTGCATCAGGGAGAAGAGCGCACAATGCGGCCCTTAACAATCCCGTGGCGATTCGAGTGGATACCATGCGCGGGTGCATGTTCCGGCTCGTTCCCGGCGTGAATGGCAGGTGAGCAGTTCAGCTCGGCCTACGGGATAGAGTGTACGGCAACAGATTAGGTATTGCTCGCTAACCTTTCGGATTCGAGTAGAGCGAAGAACTCTCGCTCGGTCTTCGCGTTTTTCCTGAGGTTGCAAGGCGCGCAGGCATGCACGAGATTTGTCCAGTTTTCGGTGCCGCCTTTGGCGAGAGGAATAGCGTGATCGACGTGCATACCTCCTGGGATGAAAGCGCCGCAATACCAACAGGGTTCGTCCTTCATGTCCTCTCGTGCCCAGACGGAACACTTGCGCTCGAATGGGTCTGACAATTTGACGCGCGCTCTACGGTTTGAGTTGCTGCTGCGTATGGCTGGACGTGTCGCTTTCCGGTAGTGCTTTACGCAGAACCCCAGCGCCGAATGCGGTTCAGCACAATCAGGAATAGTGCAAACGAACACTTTCCGTCTGGGGGGATTCGGGGTAGTCGGCTTCCCGTACTTCATCAGATAGTTGTAGTGAGTTCCGCAGTAGCCCTTTGCGAGATGCGCTCTCTCACAGCCGTCTACCTTGCAACCGACTGTCACCGTCTTCACGCCGATCGGCATGTCGATTTGCAGTCGCCCTTTGCGAGAACGCTTGTAGTGAGGCCGACACAGCTCTTTCGACGCTGTAGGCCTGTCGCAACCGGGAATGCGGCACGTCTCGGAAGCCGGTTTACTCACTGCGTAGTAGACGGGTTCGCCCGAGTCGATCTGCTCTCGGTGCTTGTCACACCACCCACGAATCTTTGCGTTCTGTCGGCAACCCGGTAGGCCACACTTCATCATCGGATCTGGGCCTCAGTCACTGCCACTCCTCTGGCACGGCATCGGGAACCGTCGTATCGAACAGCATCGAATCGACTTCGGTTTTCGAGTCGTCTACCAACCATGCGTGTTCGATCCATGCGAAGTCTTCGCCGTTGCAACTCGCGATGACGTAGCGGCCCTCGCGCCGAACGGACACACCGGGATTCGTTGCGAACCTGGCCTGAATCTCGGGGTCCAGTCGGTCGTATGCGTCGGCCAATACCGCGCCTAGCTTCATCGTCAGAATGTCCACGTGCTTCTCCCTCAATTGCTCGATCTGTTTGCGCTGTCTACGTTCTCGTCGGCTTTCGGTCATCGGTCGGTGACTGTCTGGCACAACGGGTTGGTCATCACTTCATCGAACGTGCACTCGACATCGGGCGGCTGAAAAGTCGTCGTCGGCGGTTGTGTCGTCGCTGTCTGCTCGGAAGTCGTCTGGTCCGTGGTCGTCGTTGTCGAGGGAATGACTGGCGGCGGCTCTACCGGTGGCCGAAAGCGGTCTGTCTGCTCGATCGGGACGACAGCACGACTGGACGGCGGCGAAAAGGGCGCTGGCTCGGCCGTAGGCGGCTCAACGGGCGCTGGCGGTACGAACACACCGGATAGCGCGTCTGTCGTCGTCGTGGGCGCTGTCGTAGTCGGTTCGGCCGTAGTCGTCGTGGTCGGTTGAGTCGTAGTCGGCCTCGGTCTCGGTTCGCTGTCTGGCGGCGCGGTGAACGTCAGCACGAACACGCCGATCACGACTGCGACTGCCGTTGCGACAAGTCCTAGAAACAGTTTCATTCGGCAATCTCCTGGTCGGGCTGAACAACGGTGATGTGAACGATGTGCGTCGGAATCAGCGCCAGCTCGGCTATCAGTGCGGCAAGTGCCCTGACGACAGCGGTAGTAGGCAGCTCGGGGTGTTCACGTCGAAGCTCGAATAGCAGGTCTGTTAGGTCGATTTCGCCTCGATTGACGATTCTCAGGATGGTCTCCTGCAAGCGCGGGTGCTCGATCATCGCGATGTGTACAGGTTGCCCGAACGCTCGACTAGTCGACACCGCAACAGGATTCGGAGATGTTCGTGGACATTCGTCTTGCCGGTGCGCTGGTGGATCTGCTCGGGTGTCATCGGCCCGTGTTCTCGGAGCGCGTCGAGGGTCGTCCTGATCTGCGTTAGCTCGTGATCGGTCATCACCGTGTGTCCTTAGTTCTAGGTGTACTCTGGCGAGAGTTGTTATCCCGCTCAGCTATTGGAGGATTGCTATGAGCGCTCCTGTAATCGACCGTCCTGTCGCTCGGCCTACCCGTCGTCGCCCAGACGTGAAGTGGTTCAAACCCGGTGAGAAGTTCATCGAAACCGCAGACGGGCAACGTCATTCGATCATCTGCTCGTTCTAACGAAAAAGCCGTCAGTTCAACGCTGGCGGCTTTTGTGTGTCTGCGTAGCCAGTCACACCACCCTTGAGGTTCCAATCTCTCAGCAGGGCAGCTAGGGCGTCGGAAATGGCCTTCTCGTGTTCTGGGTCAACGGGATTGCGTTTCAGGAACATCTGTTGCTCGTAATTGCCGCGCTCCTCGATCACCTGCTCCTCGAAATTCTCGGCTTGCCGTGCGAGACGTTCTTCGACTTCTGCCGATAGCTCCCAACGAATTTCGTGTGCGAGGTCCATCAGTTCGATCAACACGTCCTCGGGATCATCGGCATCAGCCCAGAAAGTCATGGCGCATCGTCTCGGTTCGTCCACGATCGTTCGACTCCACCGTGGATGCGGAATGTTGGCGCTGATTGCGTTGGCCAGATCCGTTACAGCAGCGCTCATAATTCCGGTGACGGTAAAGCGCTTGTGCCACTTCGCCCACGGCGTCCAGAACTCCAATTCTCCGATCGTGGGGTCGAACTCGATCCACACACACCACTCACGGACAGGCTTCGATTCGGTGATGTGCCGGACAGACTCGCCGGTCTTCTCATCGGTGACGTATTCCCAACGCAGGGGGAGTTCTTCGATGCGCGGCGGCTCGATCGGCTCGAACGAAAAAGTAATCGCGTCTTCGACGGTCATCAGAATTTCCCCCCTCGCATGACCCTTTCGAGTTCAGCGCTTCTCGGATGCTTGGACTTCTTCGGTGCGCTGTCGTCGTCTTTGCTCGGAGCGAGCGAGGAAGCGCCCCCAGGCGCGGACTCTCGCGCAGCGACGGAGAGATACGAAGTATCTCCTTCCCCTGTAGGGGGAAGTCTTACTTCTGTCGCGCGAGGGGTGTCCGGGGGTAGTCCTCCGGGACCAGATTTTCCTGTCCCGGTAGTTGTCCCCTTACTTGTCCCTCGGGACGACTTACGTCCTGAATTAGCAGATCGCGCTTGCTTACTCGGCTTCGACCGTTCCGATTCGAGGTCGTCAATCACCTTCTGAGCTGGTGTTTGGTCCGTCCATGACAAGAAGATGCCGCCGTCGACACCGCGCAGTAGTCCAGCCACTTCGAGTCGATCGAGTGATCCGTTCCAGCGTCGAAGTCCTCCCGAAGCAGCAACGGATTTCACGATTGACAGCGGCATAAACGCGTCGAAGTTGCCGGGAAGTTGCTCGGAACATTGACCGAAGTCGTTTGGAAACAACGCTTTTACTCGATTCGACACTCCGAACTCACCACCTTTTCTGTCGTCTGCCAACGTCCTTCGGAAGTCGTTCATGGCTCTGGACATAAGGTTGTGCCAGAGTCCGATGTCCTCGAAAGTCAGCCCGTGGCGCTCTTGTACGGCGCGCAGATCGGTTGCCTTCCACCAATAGTCAGACACCCGGTCCTCGATTCTTCGTAGTCATCGTGGTCTCGTCTCTAGTTGCGCGGTTGCTTCTGAACGAGCGCGTCGACCTGATCGGGGTGAATCCTGATTCGTCCTGCTACGCGGTAGTGCTCGATCTTCCCTTCTGCGATCCAGTTTCGGACGGTCTGCTCCGTGACTCCCATCAGTGCGCCGAAGTCTTTGGTGCTCACGAGTTGCTTTGGGTCGATGGTCATTTCGATTCCTTCTCGGTCGGGTTTGTGGAACTCATATGACGGTAGCTAGTTGTTTTGTCATCTGCTCGCTGGCAAGCGCCGTCCTGTTTGACCAGGTAATATTCGAGTTGTCGTCGTCGTGGTCGACACACTGGAAAGCCACTGCAACAGGTGAATTCGCGCCATCGTTACTGCGCACTCCTGGCCTGTTGCAGTGGCTTTCTCTATGTCTACGAGAGGAATCGTTCATGCCCAAGGGGATACCGAATGATGGTCGCACTGCCGCCAAGGCCAAGAACAGTGGTTACGGTTGCGGCCCTTGCTCTTACCGCTCGGCCGAAGGGCTCACGTGCAATAGAGCTGGTCCCTACTCCCTGCGGTTCGCGTTCGGCGGCTTCTGCCATGACCACGCGCTGCAACTCACCGTCGAGCGCTCACAAGAGCCCCACCGACAGGTCAGTAGGCGCGAATCAGACCGGTACTCGGCTGAATTCGGGGTAGGCCGCGCACCCGAGTACGTGTAGCTCGGCCGGTGGGGCGTCGGACGGTAAAACGACATTTGTCGGTTTATCTCTCTCGACCGTCTTGACTGCCACCGCGAGCGTGTCCGCAATCTCCTGCTGCGACAACCCTTCTCCGACGGCGAACGCGACCCACCGCTTCCTGTCGTCCGAATTCAGGTGCGCGGTAACGCAACGTCATTTGCGCCGGGCTCAGATCCACGGAGAAGCACGAAACCGACCGTGGTGGTGTGATCCGTCCAGGCACGAAAAAGCCCCTGCCACAGAACACGACAGGGGCTGTCTCAAATGAGACGGTTACGACTGCGTGAGCCGGTCGGTCATTCCGCGCACGTAGTCATCCGTGATTTCGACCGGTGTTCCGTATCCGAGGAAGCGCACTGACACGAACGCGGGATCGAACACACGAGCATTCCGGCCAACCTTGTCGGGTATCGGGTGCACCACGACTTCTACGGCAGCGCGGACAAACCGACGTTTCCAATCGAGATCGGCACCGGCCCACAGCTCTTCGGCGTTCATCGCGAAGTTGTAGAGGTCTCGATTCGGCGCGGCTTGCTCGGCTTGCGCTCGGGCTGCGGCAATCTGGGGTCTGATTAGTTGCTGCATCGAGACGTACTCTTCGAGCGGGACGACGCCTGTCGCATAGAGCTTTCCGACCTCGGTCAGTCGCGCTTCGAGCTTCGCAACCTCGGCAAGGTGTACCGCAGTGCTCTCGCTGTCGTCAGGTTCGATCTTGTCGTTCATCACGAACAGATCGGCGCGGTACCCCTCGATGGCCTCGAACAGCTTCTCTTCGACGTGGTTGTCCAGATCCGGCTCACTCCGATTCACGTGTCCGAGCGGGCAGCGATACGCGGAGTTGTACCGGCCAGCGCCAGCCCACGACAGACGGCGGTTACACGTCGTTCCATCGGCCTGAGTCGCGCCACAGCGAGCTATCCCGGTGAGCAGGTGAGTCGGTGCCACTCCTCGGTGCTTGAGCCGTGACGGGTCTGTCAGGACGCCGACGATCTGCGCGTGCTCGGGAACGGACAGGATCGTCGGCCACTTACCGGCGACAGACAAGCGCTCACCCTGCGCAACGCGGATACCGGCCAGCGTCGGCCGTGTCAGCGCCAGCCGAACCTTCCCGTTGTTCCAGGCGTTACCTCGGCTGGTCGTCAGTCCGTCGGCGTTCCAGCGCTTCGCAATCTGAGTGAGGTTCGCCGTGCCGTTCACAACGTCGTTGACCGCTACTCGAATCGCCTCGGCCGCGACCGTATCGACAACCCATTCTCCGTGATCGTCCTTCGTCCACCCGAAACCGAGTGTGGAGTGCACTTCGCCTTTAGCTGCGCGGCTGATGCTGTCTCGTCGGACTCTTTTCGAGATTCGCGCTGATTCGAGCTTCGCCAACGAGGCGGCGGTTTCAGCGACGTACTGATCGTCGTCGTTGCGCATATCGAGAGTGCGATTGATGCCGTAGTCATAGACCAGGACGTTGTTCGTTCGGAGTAGATCGGCCAGCGCTTCCCATTCGGTGCCTGGGCCTTTTCTGGTGATGCGGGAGAACTCGTAGACGGCCACAATATCGGCTTTACCGTCGCTGATCTGAGCCTGTAGCTCGATAAAGCCCGGTCGCTGTCTCTTCTCGAATCGGGACGCGCTCATGCTGTCTTTGACGACTCCGACTATCTCCCAATCAGGGCGCGACTCTATTTCTTCGCGCAAAACGTCTTCTTGCTGCTCTACAGACCGCGACTTACCGCCTTTAGCGTTGCTGATCCTCGCGTAAACGATGACTCTGTGCATGTCGGGCCTCCTGGTCGCGCTCTTCCTCCGAGCCACCAGTATATGCCGTCACTAATCACAGTTGTGCATCGCCAACGACATCGGCGGCATGCAATCGGTGGTCACCAATACCGCAACGTCCATCGCGCAGAACGCGACGACCGTTGCCGCGACGGTGGTCGCACTCTTCCTGCTCGACTGGAAGCTCGCCACGTTCTCGTTGATTATCCTGCCGGTCTTCGTCCGTGTCGCTCGCCGCATCGGCGACGAGCGGCGCAAGATCTCCACCAAGCGACAGAAGCTGCTCAGCGACCTGTCGGTGCAGATCGAGGAATCACTCTCGGTCAGCGGCATTCTGCTGGGCAAGACCACCGGTTCCGCACAGGTGTTGACCGAGAAGTTCGCCGACCGGTCCCACGAAGTGGCCGGCGTCGAACTCGCGGCGATGATGGCAGGGAAGTGGCGCATGGCCACGATCCAGATCAGCTTCGCCGTCATGCCTGCTCTGGTGTACTGGTTCGCCGGCATCACCATCGGGCAGGGGAGCGCACTGACGATCGGAACTCTGGTCGCGTTCACCGCTCTGCAGACCCAATTGTTCCGGCCCACCATGCAATTGCTCAACACCGGCGTCGAGGTGCAGGCCTCGCTCGCCCTGTTCGGGCGAGTGTTCGAGTACCTCGATCTGCCGATCGACGTGGCCGAGCCCGCCCATCCGGTGGCGCTGCCTCGCGAGTCCGTCCGCGGAGACGTCACCTTCCGCGCGGTGGACTTCACCTACACCTCGGCAACGGTTCCGACTTTGAGCGGCATCGACCTCCAGGTCCCGGCAGGCAGCACGCTCGCTCTCGTCGGCGCAACCGGGTCCGGCAAGACGACTCTGGGCTATCTCGTTGCGCGGCTGCATGATCCGACGGCCGGATCGGTGACGATCGACGGCATCGACCTGCGGGAGATGGCGTCGGAGAACATCGCCGACCTGGTCGGCGTCGTCTCTCAGGAGACGTACCTGTTCCACGCCACCATTCGAGAGAACTTGCGATTCGCCAAACCCGACGCCACCGACGAGGAGATGTTCGCGGCGGCCCGAACGGCACAGATCCACGACTTCATCGACGGCCTCGACGACGGGTACGACACCATGGTCGGCGAACGCGGATACCGCTTCTCGGGCGGTGAGAAGCAACGCATCGCCATTGCCCGAACGGTGTTGCGCAATCCACCGATCCTGGTGCTCGACGAAGCGACCAGCGCCCTCGACAACCGCACCGAACGCGCAGTGCAAACCGCGCTCGACGGCCTGATGAACGGGCGAACGACCATCCTCATCGCGCATCGACTGTCCACGGTGCGCTCCGCGGACAGCATCGCAGTACTCGATCACGGCGTCGTTCGCGAGGTCGGAAGCCACGAATCCCTGTTGGAGAACGACGGCATGTACGCCCAATTGGTCCGAGCCGCAGACGATGTGGTGGACAGTGTTGCCGCATGAGTGAGACCGGGTGATCCCACTGCGTACCATCGCCGGTCGTGTCGAGTGCGAGACCGAGGTCAAGAAGTCGAGGTTTCTCGCGGTCGTCGATCGCGCGGCCACGGAAGCCGAGGCGCGAGCTGTGATCGAGGCGGCCCGCAAGGCCGATCCTGCTGCCGGACATCACTGTTCGGCGTTCATCGTCGATTTGTCGCCGCCGGATCCGCGCATCGAGCGGTCCAACGACGACGGTGAACCGAGCGGGACGGCAGGTACACCGATGCTCGACGTGCTGCGCGGGCATCACCTGACCAACGTCGTCGCGGTCGTCAGCAGATATTTCGGTGGAACAAAGCTGGGCACCGGAGGACTGGCCCGTGCCTACGGCGGAGCGGTGGCCGAGGCGTTGGCCGGTGCGATGTTCCTGACCCGGGAGCGACGCGAGATCATGACTCTCGAACTCGACCACGCCGAGGTCGGTCGCGTGGAATCGGAATTACGCGGGCACGGGGTTGTCGTCGTCGGCACCTCCTACGGCGCGTCCGCGGTACTGACCGTGGCGGTTCCGGACGCCGATTCGACTGCGGCGCTGGTTGCTTCGCTCACTGCGGGGCGAGTGATCCCCGAGCTCGACGGCCACATGTACGCCGAGATTCCCGACTAGCACACGGTCCCGACATTCTCGGGTCGCACGGGCCCCGATTCGGGTGCTTCATCCACAGGCCGGCCGGTTGTCCACATTTCGCCGACTCGTTCACCACGGACGTCTTCCGCGTAGCAGTGTCGATATCGATCGCAACCACGCGACATCGATCGAGGGGGAACACACCATGTACGAAGCACAGTGCGCAGTTGTCGGAACGGTCATCACCAATCCCGTCAAGCGCTCCACACCCACCGGCGACGAGGTCCTCAGCTTCCGGATGGCCAGCAACGCCCGACGTCAGGATCGCAACACCGGCGAGTGGACCGACGGCGGAACCCTCTACCTGACGGTCACGTGCTGGCGTCGCCTCGTGCGCGGCGTCGGAGCATCGCTGATGAAAGGCGACCCGATCATTGCCTACGGGCAGCTGCGGACAAACGAGTACACCAACCGTGACGGGGTCGAACGCGCCGATCTGGAGATGCGGGCCAGCGCCGTCGGACCGGATCTCGCGCGCTGCAACGTCTCGATCCATCGGACGAAAGCGGTGGCACCCGAGGCTGCGACGGACGGGGATCCTGGAGCTACCGAACCTGTGGACGAGGATCGGGACCACGATCGCATCGAGGACGACGTGCGCGAGTCCGTTCCGGCTTGACGGTCTCCCGGCATCCGCCGTCCGCGCTGCATCGGAACCTCGATCGAGTGCGGGCGGCGGCTGCGCGCTCGGGCGGTGGTGCCGGAGACCCACTCGCACCGATAAGCTGGGCGTCATGGCTGAATTCATTTACACCATGAAGAAGGTGCGCAAGGCGCACGGCGACAAAGTCATCCTCGACGACGTGACGATGAGCTTCTATCCAGGAGCGAAGATCGGCGTCGTCGGCCCCAACGGCGCCGGTAAGTCCAGCATCCTCAAGATCATGGCGGGAATCGATCAGCCCGGAAACGGTGAGGCGTTCCTCGCTCCCGGTGCCTCGGTCGGCATCCTCATGCAGGAACCGGTCCTCGACGACACCAAGACCGTTCGCGAGAACGTCGAGGACGGTCTCGGCGAGACGATGGTCCAGCTCAAGCGGTACAACGAGATCGCCGAGTTGATGGCCACCGACTACTCCGACGAGCTGATGGAAGAGATGGGCGAGCTGCAGGAAAAGCTCGACCACGCCGATGCCTGGGAGATCGACTCCCAGCTCGAACAGGCCATGGACGCGCTGCGCTGCCCGCCGCCCGAGTCGCCCGTCACCAACCTCTCCGGTGGTGAGAAGCGCCGCGTGGCGCTGTGCAAGCTGCTGCTGAGCAAGCCCGACCTGCTGCTGCTCGACGAGCCCACCAACCACCTCGACGCCGAGAGTGTGCTGTGGCTCGAGCAGCACCTGGCCGCATACGCAGGCGCTATTCTCGCCGTCACTCACGACCGGTACTTCCTCGACCACGTTGCGCAGTGGATCGCCGAGGTCGACCGCGGACACCTGTACCCGTACGAGGGCAACTACTCCACGTACCTGGAGAAGAAGGCCGAACGTCTCGAGGTCTCGGGCAAGAAGGACCAGAAGCTGCAGAAGCGCCTCAAGGACGAGCTCGCCTGGGTTCGTTCCGGTGCCAAGGCACGTCAGGCCAAGAGCAAGTCTCGTCTGGCTCGCTACGACGAGATGGTGGCCGAGGCCGAGAAGACCAGGAAGCTCGACTTCGACGAGATCCAGATTCCCAACCCGCCGCGCCTCGGCGACGTCGTGGTCGAGGTCAAGAGCCTGGACAAGGGCTTCGACGGCCGCGTGCTGATCAAGGATCTCTCGTTCACGTTGCCCCGCAACGGCATCGTCGGCGTCATCGGCCCCAACGGCGTCGGTAAGACGACGCTGTTCAAGACCATCGTCGGGCTCGAGGAGCCGGACGGCGGCGAGGTCAAGATCGGTCAGACCGTCAAGCTGAGCTACGTCGACCAGAACCGCTCGGGCATCGACTCGAAGAAGACGGTGTGGGAGACGGTCTCCGACGGTCTGGACTTCATCACCGTCGGCAGCTCGGAGTTCCCGTCGCGTGCGTACATCAGCTCGTTCGGGTTCAAGGGCCACGATCAGCAGAAGCCTGCCGGAGTGCTCTCCGGTGGTGAGCGGAACCGTCTGAACCTGGCGATGACGCTCAAGCAGGGCGGCAACCTGATCCTGCTCGACGAACCGACCAACGACCTCGACGTCGAAACGCTCGGATCTCTCGAGAACGCTCTCGAGGAATTCCCGGGCTGCGCCGTGGTCATCTCCCACGACCGGTGGTTCCTGGACCGCACCTGCACGCACATCCTGGCGTGGGAAGGTGGCTTCGGCGACAACGAAGCCGCCTGGTACTGGTACGAGGGCAACTTCGAGGGCTACGAGGCCAACAAGGTCGAACGCCTCGGACCCGACGCGGCTCGCCCGCATCGCGTCACGCACCGAAAGCTGACCAGAGACTGACATGCCGGCGAACACCTTCACCTGCACACTTCAGGTGCGGTGGGGTGATTCCGACCGTCTCGGCCACGTCAACAACACCCGGTTCGTCGAATACCTCCAGGAGGGCCGCGTTCAGTTCCTGAACGCGGTCTTCGGAGGGCCGGGTGTGCGCGGCGCAGCGGTGGTGCGGAAACTCACCACCGATTTTCTGCACCCGATTCTCGACGACTCGGGTCCGCTGACGATCGAGCTGTGGATCACCCGCATCGGGACCACCTCGTACGGCGTCCGGCACGTGGTGACCGACCGGGACGGAAAAGTCTGCGCGGATGCCGAAGCACTGATGGTTGCCTTCGATCTCGCGACGTCTTCCTCTCGTCCTTTGTCGGAGGACGAGAGGAACCTTCTCGGGGAGTATCTCGTCGCGAAGTAGTTCGCCACGCGCCGGCTCAGCGAGGTCACTGCGGTAAAAGGGTGTTCGACACTAAGGTCGAGGAGTCATCGACGACCGGCGATCGGCGGGCGTCGGGAAAATCCTCACGAGGGAGTACTCGAACACCATGCCACGCTCGCTGGACCTGCCCGACAACGACTGGGCCGACGGCCTCGACGACCGACTCCTGGCCGAGCTGGCGACACTGCAAGCCGAGTATTTCGAGCACGTGGACACGACGGCCGTCGGAGCGTCCGCGCACACTCCCGACACCACGTCCTTTCACCGGCACGTCCGGTTGGCCGCTCAGCGGCTGCCCGAGACCGCGAACGTAGCGGTGCACAGACCCAGCGAGTCGAGTTCGGCCGCCCATCAGGCCGCGGGCAGCTATCTGCAGATCGTCACCGACGACATGCCGCTCCTCGTCGAGTCGGTCATCTCGCTGCTGTCCCGACTCGGCATCGAGTACACCGACGTGGTCCATCCCATTCTGTCGGTCGCCCGCGACGCGGACGGCGAGCTGACGGGTCCGATCGCCGACGGTCGACGCGAATCCTGGATTCACGTCCAGCTGCATCCGTCCACGTCCGCGGAGGCCCTCGACCGCGTGGAGTCGGAGGCGAGCCGGGTGTTGGCCGACGTGCGTCAGGTCGTCGGCGACACCGAGCGCATGCGTCGGGTACAGGCCGAGGTCGCCGATCTCCTCGACGGCGCGGCCGAGCGGGCCGGTGATGCGGAGTCCGACACCGCCGTCGAACATCGCGACGCAGCCGCGTTGCTGCGCTGGCTCGGCGACGGTCACTACACGCTCCTCGGCTACCGCCGGTACCGGCTCGGCGGCGTCGACGGTGCACGGACGGCCACCGGCGAGGAGTCGAGCAGCCTCGGGGTGTTGCGCGACGCGGCCCACGACGTGCACGGTTCGGAGCCGCTCGGTCAGCGCGACCTGGTCGCCCTGACGCAGGGAGCGAGTCCGGCGACGGTGCACCGCGCCGTCTACCCCTACTTCGTCAGTGTTCTCGACGCCGAGAACTCCGCCGAACACCGTTTCGTCGGCGTCTTCACCGTGACGGCGCTGCACGAGAACGTGCTCGACATTCCGGTGATCGAGCGTCGGGTGCGCTCGGTGATCGCCCGGGCCGGCCATGATCTCGGGTCGTTCTCGGGTCAGGCGATGCTCGAAGTGCTGCAGTCGATGCCGCGCTCGGAACTGTTCGCCACCTCGGCGTCCTGGCTGTTCGAGACCGCGAGTGCTGTTCTGGCACTGGGCCGTCGGCGCAAGGTCAAGCTGTTCGTGCGGCCCGATGCCGGCGGATCCTTCGTCTCCGCCCTGGTGTACCTGCCGCGAGATCGCTACACCACCCGTGTTCGGCTGGCCATTCAGGATCGGCTGCTCCGTGAGCTCGGCGGCACTTCTCTCGACTACACGGCGCGCGTGACGGAATCGGACCTGGCGCTGCTGCACGTGACCGTCCGCCGCACGCCGGGAACGGCATCGACGGAGCTGGCCGCCGAGGACATCACCCGGATCGAGGCGGCTCTCACCGACACCACCAGAACCTGGGAGGACGCCCTCGGCGACGCGGTCTCGCTGGACCGCACCGTGGACCCGCTGCGGATTCAGCGCTACACAGAGGCTTTCCCCGAGGCCTACAAGCAGGACTTCAGTCCGGCTCGGGCCGTGACCGACATCGCTCGCCTCGAAGGGCTCGGCGACGAGTCGATCGACATGCAGCTCTACCGCCACGAGCAGTCGGCCGTGGGTAGCTGGCGGTTCTCGCTGTACATCGGCGGCGCGGGTGTCTCGCTGTCGCAGGTGTTGCCCATCCTGCAGAGTCTCGGCGTCGAGGTCGACGACGAACGGCCGTACCCTGTGGTGCGGCCGGACGGAATGTCGTGCTGGATCTACGATTTCGGGCTCTCTGCCTCGCGCGAGATGCTGCGTTCGGCAATCGACGGTGACATCGACGCGGAGTTGTCCGAGGCGGGCACCGCCGATCGCGAGAGTCGAGTGCAGCACCGATTCACCGATGCGTTCGCGGCGGTGTGGAGCGGCGAGGCCGAGGCCGACCGGTTCAACGAGCTGGTCATGCGCGCCGGCCTGCACTGGCGGCAGGCAGTGGTGTTACGCGCGTACGCGAAGTACTTGCGCCAGGCCGGTTTTCCCTACAGCCAGTTCAACATCGAGGGTGTGCTGCTGACACACCCGCGCACTGCGCGGCTGCTCGTCGGGTTGTTCGAGGCGCAGTTCGATCCCGAGGCGAGTTCGGAGGAGAACGCGCAGTCGATCGGCACCCAGCTGGGTGAACTGATCGACCAGGTCGTCAGTCTCGACGCCGACCGAATTCTGCGCAGCATGTTCGAGTTGATCCGCGCGACCCTGCGCACCAACTACTTCGTGGTGGGGGTCGACGGCGAACATCGCGAGTACCTCTCGCTCAAGTTCGATCCGCAATCGATCGCCGAATTGCCCAAGCCGAAGCCGAAGTTCGAGATCTTCGTGTACTCGCCCCGCGTCGAAGGTGTGCACCTGCGATTCGGAGCCGTTGCCCGCGGCGGACTGCGCTGGTCGGATCGACGTGAGGACTTCCGGACCGAAATCCTCGGACTCGCCAAAGCCCAGATGGTCAAGAACGCCGTCATCGTGCCGGTCGGAGCCAAGGGCGGATTCGTCGTCAAGAGGCCCCCTGCCGTGACCGGTGACGCCGATCGAGATCGCCAGGCCCACGCCGAGGAAGGCAAGGCCTGCTACCGCCTGTTCATCGCCGGGCTGCTCGACATCACCGACAATCTCGACCGCGCTACCGGAACGGTGACGGTTCCCACCGGAGTCGTGCGCCGCGACGGAGACGACACCTATCTCGTCGTTGCCGCGGACAAGGGCACCGCGACCTTCTCGGACATGGCCAACGACGTTGCCGCGAAATACGGTTTCTGGCTCGGCGACGCCTTCGCGTCCGGTGGTTCGGCGGGCTACGACCACAAAGCCATGGGCATCACCGCCAAGGGTGCGTGGGAGAGCGTCAAACGCCACTTCCGTGAGCTCGGAATCGACACGCAGAGCCAGGATTTCACAGTCGTCGGCGTCGGCGACATGAGCGGGGACGTGTTCGGCAACGGCATGTTGCTCAGCCGGCACATTCGCCTGCTCGCCGCGTTCGATCACCGGCACATCTTTCTCGATCCCGACCCCGAGCTTGAGTCCTCGTTCGCCGAACGGGAGCGGTTGTTCGCACTGCCGCGGTCGTCGTGGGCGGACTACGACACCTCGCTCATCAGTGCGGGCGGCGGCGTGTGGGAGCGGACGCGCAAGTCGGTCCCGATCAGTGCGGCGGCGCGCGCTGCCCTCGGGCTGGGGGATTCCGTGGTCGCGCTGTCACCACCGGAGCTGGTGAACGCGATCCTTCGGGCCCCGGCCGATCTGCTGTGGAACGGCGGAATCGGTACGTACATCAAGGCGTCCACCGAAACCAATGCCGAGGTCGGTGACAAGGCCAACGACACGGTGAGGGTCGACGGAATCGACGTGCGCGCCGCCGTGGTGGGGGAGGGTGGCAACCTCGGAGCCACCGCACTGGGCCGCATCGAATACGCCGCTGCCGGAGGCAAGATCAACACCGATGCCGTCGACAACTCCGCGGGTGTCGACTGCTCCGATCACGAGGTCAACATCAAGATCCTGTTGGAGACGGCCATCACCAACGGCAACCTCGCGCGCGAGGATCGGGACGAGCTGCTCGCGTCCATGACCGACGAGGTGGGCCGGCTGGTGTTGTGGGACAACATCATGCAGAACGAACTGCTCGGCACCTCCAGGTTCGACGCACCGAGCCTGGTCACCGTGCACAGTCGGGTGATCGAGGATCTGGAAGTGCGCCGAGGTCTCGACCGCGAGCTGGAGGCGCTACCGACCGAGGCGGATCTACGGCGTCGCAAGCAGGACGGCCGCGGGCTGACCTCGCCGGAACTCGCGACGTTGATGGCTCACGTGAAGCTGGCGTTGGAGGCGGAACTGCTCGACAGCGAACTGCCCGACAGTGACGTCTTCGCTCCGCGGCTGCCCAAGTATTTCCCCGAGCCGCTGCGAGAGCCGTATGCCGCCGCGATCACCACGCATCCTCTCCGGCGGCAGCTGGTGGCCACGACGCTGGCCAACGAGGCCATCGACTGCGGCGGCATCACGTTCCCCTACCGATTGACCGAGGATTCGGGTGCGGCAGGCACCGATGCCATCCGTGCCTTCGCCGCCGCCACCGAGATATTCGGACTCGACGAGGTGTGGAACTCGATCAGGGCCGCGGAAGTGCCGACTGCGGTCTCGGCCGAACTGTTGCTCGAGTCTCGCCGCATGCTCGACCGTGTCTCGCGCTGGCTGCTCGCCAACCGTCCGCAGCCGCTGGCCGTCGGTGCCGAGATCAGTCGGTACGCCGGTCAGGTGCGGGCACTGCAACCGTCGGTGTCCAGGTGGATCTCCGGGCATCAAGCCAGCGACCTGGACTCCCGATCGGCTGCGGCGATCGAACGCGGCGCGCCGGCCGAGCTGGCGCGCCGGATCTACGGCTTGCTCGATGTGTACTGCCTACTCGACATCATCGATATCGCGGACATCGTCGACCGGGACGGAGCCGAGGTCGCCGAGCTCTACTTCGCCCTCGATGCGCACATCGGTATCGACTGGTTGCTCACCGCGGTGTCCAAGCTGGCCCGCGGAGACCGCTGGCATTCCTTGGCGCGCTTGGCTCTTCGCGACGATCTGTACTCCTCGTTGCGGGGAATCACCCAGGCGGTGCTTGCGGGCGGCGAGCCGGACGAGTCGGTCGCGGAGAAGATCGCCGAATGGGAGTCGACCAACTCGTCTCGTCTGGCGAGGTCTCGTGCGGCGTTGACCGAAATCGCCGAGTCGGGAACCCTCGACCTGGCCACCCTGTCGGTCGCTGCCCGACAGGTCCGCAACATGGTGCCCTGACCTTCAGCACCACATCGCCACGGGCGATACCGCCGATACTCGACCGAGAAGAGGAAACGACCACGTGAGTGTGCCCGACGCCCATCTGTCCGACAAGCGACCTGAAACCGAGCGAGTGGGCTTTCATGCCACCGTGGACGTGCGGTGGTCGGACATGGATGTGTATCAACACATCAACCATGCCCGGATGGTCACTCTTCTCGAAGAGGCACGCATTCCCTGGCTGTTGGTGGACGGGAGGCCGACGGCGAACCTGCGCCACGGCGCGGTGATCGCGGATCTGCACGTGAAGTATCGAGGCCAGCTCCGGCACGAGGACGGCCCCCTCGATGTGTTCATGTGGATCGACGCGGTGCGGGCGGTGGACTTCGTCGTCGGATACGAGGTACGAGCCCGGGGAGCGTCGTTGGACACTCCCGCGGCCGTGGTGGCCTCGACGCAGATTGCGGCGTTCGACATCGATGCGCAGCGGCTGCGCCGGCTCACTCCCGAAGAGCGTGAGTTTCTCGTGAGCTGGCAGCGTGTATGAGCGCGTACTGACCGTTCCCGATGCGGTCGAGCGGGAGAACCTGGCGACGTTCTGCACCAGGGCGTTGCGTTTGGACGAAGCTGCGGTGATCCGTATGCGGACCCGAGCGGGCGGCGGTGTGTCCTGCTGGGCTGCAACGGGTTTCGATGCTCTCGCGGCTCGGGTCATCACCGGCACCGTGGTGCCGGACGACACCAGTGCCGGTGCCGACGTGTTGGTCGCGGCTGTGCAGCAGGCGACCGACGGTGTGATCGACCCGGGATTTTCGATGGATTCCGCCTGGCGCGGAGCCCTGCCGCCGGACGGCGGCTTCGGCCATCTCGACGATGTGCCGGCCAGGGTGCTCGTGGGGCTCGCGCAACGCGGCGTGGCACTGGCCAAGGAGCACGGCAGCAGTCACGGCCCGCCGAGTTCGTTGCTCGAACAGGAGGTTCTGCACGTCGCGGGCGAGAACGACGACGTCTCGATCTCGATGCGGACGGTATTCGCTTTGACCGCAATGGGTTTCGTGCCGCACAGTGGCAGCGACCCGTTGACCGTCGACGTCGACCCGGATCGGATCGCGCCCGATGAGGTGGTTCGTGTGCGGGTGTCGAAGGTCTGGCTACGTCTCGATGCCCGCTACGGCTCCGTCTTCGCTCGTCGCGCGGGACAACAGTTGTCGCTCACCGTCGAGCGTTAGACGAGCCACGCAGCGGCGTTCGCCGGAAGCCTGCCGTCCACCAACGGCGCACTGGCCAGCAGCAGCTCGCCGGGAGGCAGCGGGATCGACTCCTCCGACGCGTTCAAGGCGCAGATCAGGCCACCGCGTCGACGAAATGCCAGGCAGCCGGGAGGAGATCCGTACCAATCGACTCCGCTACCTGTGAATTCCGGACGTAGAGCCCGCAGCTCGAACGCCGTCCGATAGAGGCTCAGCATCGAATCGACGTCTTCGAGTTGCGCCTCGGCGGTGTACCCGTCCCATTCCGGTGGCATCGGCAACCAGGTTCGATCGGTGGAGGAGAACCCGAACGGTGGTGTGTGCCCCTCCCACGGCATCGGCACTCGGCAGCCGTCGCGGCCGCGCTCTGCGTGCCCGGATCGCTCCCACACCGGGTCCTGCAACGCACTGTCGGGCAGTTGTACGTTCGGCAGCCCCAGTTCGGCACCGTTGTACACGAAAATCGTTCCGGGAAGCGCCAATTCGACTAGGATCATGGCGCGCGAGCGTGCCCGACCGAGGTCCCCACCGCCGTACCGGGTGACCTCACGCTCGACGTCGTGATTCGACAGCGTCCACGTCGGAGTTCCGTCGACCAGTTCTACTGCGGCAAGGGAATTGGAGATGGCGTCGCGGATGGTTGCGGCGTCGAAATCGACACTGGCCAGCCGGAAGTTGAAACCCAGGTGCAACTCGTCGGGCCTGATGTACTCGGAGAAGCGCACGTTGTCCTGCACCCAGATTTCGCCCACGGTCACCGCTTCGGGGTATTCGTCCATGACGGCTCTGATGCGTCGATGCAGGTCGTGGACCCGAGGATTGTTGAACCGGGGATCGTCGTCGTCGTTCTTCATCAACGCGTTGAGTTCGAGACTCATGTCGGCCAGGTCGACGGGTTTGGCCATACCGTGTGCCACATCGAGCCGGAAGCCGTCGACGCCGCGGGAAAGCCAGAATCTCAGGGTGCGCGCGAAGTCGTCGAACACCTCCGGGTTGTTCCAGTTCAGATCCGGTTGCTCGGGCGCGAAGATGTGCAGGTACCACTGGCCGGGGGATCCGTCGGGCTCGGTGATCCGGGTCCAGGCCGGGCCACCGAAGATGCTCGGCCAGTTGTTCGGCGGCTGCGCGCCGTCGTCACCTCGTCCGTCTCGAAAGATGTAGCGGGCTCGCTCGGCGCTACCGCGGGCCGCCGCCAGGGCCGATCGGAACCACGGGTGCTCGCTGCTGGTGTGATTGGGCACCAGGTCCATCGTGACCTTGATGTCGCGCGCATGAGCTTCGTCGACCAACGCGTCGAAGATCTCCAGGTTGCCGAACAGGGGGTCGATGTCACGCGGATCCGACACGTCGTACCCGTGATCGGCCATGGGCGACCGGGTGATGGGTCCGATCCAGACTGCGTCGATTCCCAGCAGCTCCAGGTAGCCGAGCTTGTCGCGAATTCCGTCGAGGTCACCGATGCCGTCACCGTTGGAGTCCGCGAACGAGCGGGGATAGATCTGGTAGAAGACGGCGTCCTGCCACCACAACAGCTCGGAGCTTTCGATCGGATCGGTCACAAGGGGCAATAGTGCCAAACGATCGGCCGCAGAACGATTCAGGGGCGTTCGGGCACGACAGGAGGCAGCCTCGTAGGTCAACGAACAGTAAAGCTTTGTGCTCATTCACATGACCGACTCCTGCCGGTTCGTTGGGAAAGTGTTGTATGTTCTGCTCCTGGAACCAGTAGCGGCGGAAGCCGCGCCCGACGGTGAGGACGCGACGGAAACCATGATCACTTCGACCATCGAAGCCGTACGACTCGGCGATATCGCGCTGAACGACAGCCCCATCGAGCCGACCTGGATTCTCGAAGGAAACCCGCAGGCTCGCCTCGCCGAGTGGTCGAAGAGCATCGACGGCACCACCACCACCAACGTGTGGGACTGCACGGCAGGACGTTTCCGGTGGTACTTCGCCGTCGACGAGATCGTGCACATCATGGACGGTTCGGTGACCGTGTCGAGTGAGGATCACGCACCGCGCACCCTGCTTCCCGGCGATGCCGCACTGTTCCGTGCGGGCACCTGGTCGGAGTGGCACGTGGAGAACTACGTACGCAAGCACGCCATCCTGCGCCAGCACCTACCCGCTCCCATGAGCTTCGCGCTCAAGGTGGCCGGCTCCGTTCGCGCGCGGGTGGGCAAGCTCAAGGTCGCCGTCGGTGGCAAGAGCCCGCAGCGCGTCGGATCGCTGTAGCCCGCTGCGCTTTCGGGGCCGTCAGATCGCCGAGTTCATCATCGAATTGGCGGCCATCTCCATGTAGTCGATCAACTGGGCTCGGTGCGCGGAGTCCATGACCTCGGGGGCGATCGACGCGATCGCGATGTGCATGCAGCGCAGCCACGCGTCTCGCTCCATCGGTCCGATCCGAAACGGGTTGTGGCGCATGCGAAGTCGAGGATGGCCGCGCTCGTCGGAGTAGGTTCGCGGACCGCCCCAGTACTGCTCGAGAAACATCCGCATCCGCCGTTCGGCCGGTGCCAGATCCTCCTCGGGGTACAACGGCCGCACTATCTCGTCCTTGGCGACTTCCTCGTAGAACTTCGCCGTGAGTGACCGGAACGTCTCGGCACCGCCTACCGCGTCGTAGAACGTCTGCTGCGGTTCGGTCATCACACTCTCTCTGTTCGTTCCTGGTCGGCGTCGGTCACGTCCATTGTCCCTCAGCTGCCTCGCTCGGCCACGACCCCACCCGGGCGACCCAGTGCGTACGGTGCCTTGATGTCGGCATCGTCGAACGCCTGGAGGATCTCCTGGTGCAGTCTGCGCTGTACGGCCCACTGGCGTCCGGGGCGGGTCTTGATCGTGATGCGGATGGTGACGGTGTCGGCGCTGACCGCGTTGACACCGAGCATCTCGGGCGGTTCGAGGATGTCATCGGCGAAGTCCTTCGATTCCACCACCGCCAGCGTGGTGCGTTCGGCGACTGCGCGGGCCTCGTCGATGTTGGCCGTGTGGGAGACGGGCAGATCCAGCACGGCGACCGCGAAGCCCTGGCTCATGTTGCCCACGCGCAGCACCTCGCCGTTGCGGCAGTACCACACGGTGCCGTTGACATCCCTGATCGTCGTGACGCGTAGCCCGACGCTCTCGACCGTGCCGGTCGCTTCACCGAGGTCGACGACGTCGCCCACCCCGTACTGGTCCTCGAGGAGCATGAAGATGCCCGACAGAAAATCCCGGACCAGATTCTGCGCACCGAAGCCGAGGGCGACGCCGACGATCCCGGCCGAGGCGATGAACGGAGCGACATTGACCCCCACGACGTCGAGCACCGACAGCACGAACCACGTGAGAATCATGACCGAGACGGCGGACTTGAGCACCGAGCCGATCGTGTTGGCACGCTGTTTGCGTCGCTCGTTGAGAATCGCGCCCTTGACGGTGCTCGACGAACGCTCGCGCAGCGGACGCAGCAGCGTCGGAGACTTCCCGACGTTGTTGCGGGTGAATCGATCGATCAGTTTGTGCAGGACGAGGCGCAGCACGATCGCGAGGGCCAGATAGCCCAGAGCCTGCAGCGGACGATCGACCAACCAGTCGCGTCCGGTCTCCGTCAGCTCGAACGCTCGGGTGTCGAGATCTCGCAACAGCGACGGTTCGGAGAGGGACGATGCGGACAGGAAGGTTGATACAGACACCCGAAAAGTCTACGGAGACGCAGAAATCTTGCCAGTCACGCAGCGCATGGAGCCGTCGTTCGTCGTTCGTGAACGCGAGGATGCGAGATGTTCACCGATCGGCAACAGAAAATGCCGGGAAAAAGGCTGTGCGAGGAGGGTGCATTCGTGTTCCACTGTGACTCGTGTTCCACGCAAGCCATGCGCGGGCGCCGACTGTTTCTGGAGCAACGCATGAAGAACTCGCAACACCGCCATCGACAACTCCCGCCCACTGAGGGCCGCACCACGCACGACCAGCGTGAGACGGCCTCGGGGGCTTCTCCGCTGCGTGTGGTGCCGACGGCCCACAGTGCCACGGGCGACGACGCCGTACCGGCGTGGGTCAAGCGCCGTGTGCTGCTCCTCAACGCCACCTTCGAACCACTGACCGCGCTTCCGATGCGCCGGGCGGTGGTTCTTCTCGTTTGTGGGAAGGCCGACGTGGTGCACGACGATCCGGAGGGGCCGTTCATCCGGTCGGCCGACCGCTCGGTGCAGGTGCCGTCGGTGATCAGACTGCGGACGTTCGTCCGTGTTCCGTATCGAGCCCGGGTACCCATGACACGACAGGCGCTGATGCACCGCGATCGGTTCCGGTGCGCATACTGCGGAAGCAAGGCCGAGACCGTCGACCACGTGGTTCCGCGTAGCCGCGGAGGTGGCCACTCGTGGGAGAACTGTGTCGCCTGCTGCGCCTCGTGCAACCATCGCAAAGCGGACAAACTGCTCAGCGAGATCGGCTGGACGTTGCGCGCCCAGTTGGTGCCGCCGAAGGGACCGCACTGGCGACTGTTGGCGACGACGAAGGAGCTGGATCCCAGTTGGCTCGCGTACCTCGGTGAGGGCGCTGCCTGACGCGGGCGCGCCTGCACTTTTCGGTCACAACACCGGCCCCGACGTGGTCCGACGCGCAATTGTCGACTAACGTCACACCCTGTGAGCATTTTTGAGACCACGCTGATATTCGGGGTGATTCCGGTTGCGGTGATCGGACTCCTCGGCGCGTTGTCCTACTTGACCGACAAGCAGCCCGGTATGGACGTTCCGCCCTACCGACTGACGGACGAGTGGACGCGCGAGCCATTGCTGTGGACTGCTACGGACGAGGTGACCCCTTTCGGAGGTCACGGTTCGCACGGTGCCGACACAGCCGACTCGATCGGAGGTTCCGCAAGTGGCAAGTGGTGAACTCGTCCGCAGTGACGTCAGAGAAGAAGACCTGCCCGTGGGTGCTGCCCTCACCGCGAGCGGCCGCGTCTCGGCTGCTCACGAATTCGGGACGACCAATCCCGAGCACCTGCCGTTCGCGACGCAGGACCTGGTTGCACTCGACGATGCACTCACGCAGGCAATTCGACAGACCAAGATCCGGTTCAACGTCTACATCGGTGATCTCGGCGTCGATCCCGCTGCGGGTGCGGATTCGGTGTTCCCCGGCACACCCGACGCCATCCGTTCGGTCCTGATCGCCGTCGACCCCAATCGGCATGCTCTCGAGATCCGCACCGGCAGGCGAGTGTCCAACCGTGCGACCGACCGGGTTGCACAGTTGGGTGTCACCGCCGCGCTCGGTCCGTTCCGCGACGGCAATCTCATCGACGGTCTGGTCACGGCCGTCCGGGTGATGACCGCGTCCATCCTCAGCCCGTAACTCTTCACCTCCAGACCGCGCTTCCACGACGAGGGCCGGTTGTCCACCTCGCGGTGGGCAACCGGCCCTCGTCGTCTGTGCCGTCGAGATCAGCTCGCGTCGAACTCCCGCGCAGCGAGAGCGCGGACGACGCCGGCCCTGCCCTCGATCACCAACCGTCGAAGTGCGGGTGGCAGATCGCCGTCGAGGAACTCGTCCGCGGCCGCCAGTGACTGCTCACTGATCGACCAGGACGGATACAGCCCGATCACCACGGTCTGCGCGACCTCGCTGGATCGACGAGACCACACACCTTCGATGGCGTCGAAGTAGCGAGCGACATACGGTTCGAGCAGCTCGCCCTGACCTGGGCCGGCGAAGCCGCCGATGATCGAGCGAGCGGTGATGTTCGGCACCGCGTCGTCGTCGACCACTGTGGTCCACGCCTGTTCCTTGACCTCCGCGCTCGGGCGTGCAGCACGTGCCGCCGCAGCCGATCGAGCCCCGGCAGCGGTGTTGTCCTTGCCCGCCTCGGCGTCGATGACCGGCGATTCGAGTCCATCCGCGTCGATGGCCCCGGCACCGGCCAGGGCAGTGACGATGCGCCACCGCAGATCGGTGTCGACTCCCAGACCGGACAGGGACTGACCGTCGACGTCACCGTCGAGCAATGCGCGCAGCACCTCGACGTGGCGATCGCCGAGTTCGATGCCGGTGAGGGCGTTGACGAAGGCCAACTGGTGATCCGAGCCTGCCTCGGCCCCGCGGGCCAGCTCGAGCAGAGCGTCGGCGAACTCGGGGGTACCGTGTTCGGCTGCCCACGCCGGATCGGCGTAGCTGGTGATGGCGGTCTGCGCTTGAAGCAGAAGACGTTGCACCACACCCACTTCCGTCTCACCGCCGATTCCGCGCTGGACGAGGGCAACGAAGTCTCGCGCCTTCATCTCGGCGGATCGAGTCATTTCCCAGGCCGCCGACCACGCAAGGGTGCGGGGGAGTGGTTCGGCGATGTCGCCGATTCGGGAAAGCAGGACCTCGAGTGAATCCGGGTCCAGACGCACCGCGCAGTACGTCAGGTCGTCGTCGTTGACCAGAACGAGCTTGCCGCGCGAGACACCCACCAGCGCGTCGACATTCGTCGACTCGGCAGCATCGAGGTCGAGTTCGACGCGGTCGGTGCGCACCAGCTTGCCGTCGACGTCGTCGTAGATGCCGACCGCGATGCGGTGTATGCGATGCTCGCCCGCACCCGGGGCCGCACCGGTCTGCAGCACCGAGAAGCGGGTGAACTTGCCGTCGGCGTCGACGTCGAAATCCGGGCTCAGGGTGTTCAGGCCGGTGGTGCGCAGCCACTGGGCGCCCCAATCGGACAGATCGCGTCCCGACGACTTCTCCAGTGCTGCAAGGAGATCCGAGAACGTGGCGTTGCCGAAGGCGTGATCGACGAAGTATGCCCGCAAGCCGGCGAGGAAGTCCTCCTTACCGACGTACGCCACCAGTTGCTTGAGCACACTGGCACCCTTGGCGTAGGTGATGCCGTCGAAGTTGACCTCCACGGCCGCGAGATCGGGAATGTCGGCGGCGATGGGATGCGTCGACGGCAGCTGGTCCTGGCGGTACGCCCAGGCCTTCTCGACGTTGGCGAAGGTGGTCCACGCGTTGGTGTACTCGGTTGCCTCGGATTGGCACAGCACCGAAGCGAACGTCGCGAACGACTCGTTGAGCCACAGGTCGTCCCACCACGTCATGGTCACCAGGTCGCCGAACCACATGTGTGCCATCTCGTGCAGCACGGTCTCGGCGCGCCGCTCGTACGAGGCGCGTGTCACCTTGGACCGGAAGACGTAGTCCTCGAGGTACGTGACGGCACCGGCATTCTCCATCGCGCCGGCATTGAACTCGGGCACGAACAGCTGGTCGTACTTTCCGAAGGCATAGGGAGTGCCGAAGTTCTCGTGGTAGAAACCGAAGCCCTGCTTGGTCTCGGTGAACAGGCGCTCCGCGTCCATGTGCTCGGCAAGCGATGCGCGGCAATAGATTCCGAGGGGAATGGTGCCGTGGTCGTCGGTGTACGAGTCGGTCCACTCCGCGTACGGCCCGGCGATCAGCGCGACGAGGTAGGTGCTCATCGACGGGGTCGTGTCGAACACGTGCTCGCCCGCTGCAGGCTCGGCGGCGTGCGCGGCATTGGAGATGACGGCCCAGCTCTCCGGCGCGGTGACCTTCACATCGAAGGTGGCCTTGAGATCGGGCTGATCGAAGCAGGCGAACATGCGCTTGGCATCGGCGGTCTCGAACTGCGAGTACAGGTAGACCGAATCGTCGGACGGGTCGACGAAGCGGTGCAGACCTTCTCCGGTGTGCGAGTAGAGGCAGTCGGCGTCGATGACGAGCTCGTTGTGCTCGGCCAGATTCTCGAGTGCGAGGCCCGTCGACTCGTCGTAGTTCGCGGTATCGAGACCGGTGCCGTTGAGCGTCGCGGAGCGGATCGTGCTCGCGATGATGTCCACGAAAGTCGACGCCCCGGCGGTGGCCGCGAACGTGATGGTGGTGAGCGAGCGGAACGTCTTCTCGCCCGGATTGCCCTCGCCGTCGGTGAGATCGAGAACGATCGCGTACTTCGTTTCCCCGATGATCGCCGAACGTTCGGAGGCTTGGTCACGCGTCAGGTTGGGAGCAACCACTTCAGTCGACACCTCTTCGTGTAGTTATGGATAGTGCCGTCCATCCCATCACGTCACGCGTACCCCGCGCTGGCCGACGGGCCGTGCGGAATGTCTGCGCGGTGTGCGGTTGTTACGCAATGAAGACACGATGACCTCGACTTCCAAGGAGTAGGACAGTGGCCGGTTCAGGACAGAAAGACACTGCGGATTTTTGGTTCGACCCACTGTGCCCGTGGTGTTGGATCACCTCGCGGTGGATTCTCGAAGTGCAGCAGGTGCGAGACATCGATGTGAACTTCCACGTCATGAGCCTGGCAGTGCTCAACGAGGGCCGCGATCTGCCCGAGGAGTACGCCGCGATGATGAAGAAGGCCTGGGGGCCGGTCCGCGTTGCGATCGCCGCAGCCAAGCTGAAGGGTGACGAGATCCTCGACCCGTTGTACGCGGCCATGGGAACGCGAATTCACAACGAGGGCAACAAGGATTTCGACGTCGTGATCGCGGAGTCGTTGGCGGAACTGGACCTGCCCGGTGACCTGGCGAAGGCCGCCGAGAGCACCGACCACGACGAGGACCTGCGGACCAGCCATCACGCAGGTATGGACAAGGTCGGACCCGATGTCGGCACCCCGACCATCCACGTCAACGGCGTGGCCTTTTTCGGCCCTGTGCTCTCCCGAATCCCACGGGGCGAAGAGGCAGGCAAACTGTGGGACGCATCGGTGATCTTCGCGTCGTACCCGCACTTCTTCGAGCTCAAGCGCAGCCGCAACGAGGACCCGCAGTTCGACTGATCGCGCCGCCCCTCGTGCGTGGAAACTCGTAGCAGGAGTAGAGCTTTCACTCACGAGGGGGCGCTAGGCCACGATTCGATCCTTGCCGTCCGCGGTACCGAACGTCAGATGCTCGCCGAGGTGGAAGCGTCGCGCCGACCACGCCGCTGCGGCCGCGTCGAGGAAGTCGTCGACGGCGGGTCCTGGCGGCAGATCCGCCAGATCGACGTGTTCGCTCCATCGCATCATCGAGGCCAGTCGTTGTCCGACACCGCGGCCGGTCTTCTTCGACGAGAAGACCGTCGCCGGGGACATGGCCCGGAACGAGCATTCGGGATGTACCTCGATGTACCTGTTCCGATCGACGTCCGCATTCCGCCACGCCTTCACCGACGGCAGGATGTACCACGTCTGCTTGCTGATCGCCTTGCCGGTGAGCTGCCGAGAGACGGCACAGGCTTCGGGATACGACTCGGCGTCGAGCACGCCTGCGACCGGCGTGTGGAAGATGGAATTGCGCGCCGTACCGAGAAACGTCTTCGCCTCCAGTTCGCTGACGCGATAGCGCTGCTCGGGCAACGACAGCGGCATGTCGACGCCCACCCGAGCGCAGTCCCGTGTCACCTCGAGCACCTCCGTCACCGACGCGCACGCGGTCCACGTCAAGGTCGTCTCGGCCAGAACCGCGACCACCCACGCGCCTTTCGCGCCGTCCACACCGGCGAATTTCTCGGCTTCGGAGTTCACCTGTCAGACTCTAGGCATGCGCGTATACCTGGGTGCCGACCACGCCGGCCTCGAGTTCAAGAATCAGATCATCGAACACCTGACGGCGACCGGGCACGAGCCCGTCGACTGCGGTGCCTTCGACTACGACCCCGTCGACGACTACCCGGCATTCTGCATCGACGCAGCACGTCGCGTCGTCGCCGACCCGGGTAGCCGCGGCCTGGTGCTCGGCGGTTCCGGCAACGGTGAGCAGATCGCTGCCAACAAGGTGCCGGGCGCTCGCTGCGCGCTGGCGTGGAGCGTCGAGACCGCCAAGCTGGCCCGCGAGCACAACGACGCTCAGCTCATCGGCATCGGTGGCCGCATGCACACCCTTCCCGAGGCCCTCTCCATCGTCGACGCCTTCCTCGGCACTCCGTTCTCGGGCGAGGAGCGCCACCAGCGCCGCGTCGACATTCTGTCCGAGTACGAGCGCAGCGGCGAGGCACCCGTCGTGCCGGGAAAGCCCGAGTAGGTGCCCGAGGGGCACACTCTGCACCGACTGGCTCGGTTGCATCAACGTCGGTTCGGCGGGGCACCGGTCGAGGCGAGCAGTCCGCAGGGGCGCTTCACCTCCGGTGCCGCGTTGATCGACGGTCTCGTACTGGAGAAGGCCGAGGCCTGGGGCAAGCATCTGCTGCACCGATACGAGTCGGATCTGATCGTGCACATCCACCTCGGCCTGTACGGGAAGTTCACCGAACAATCTGTGCCGCTGAACGATCCGGTGGGTGCAGTGCGGTTGCGAATGGTGGGGGAGAAGTACGGAACCGACCTGCGCGGACCCACTGCCTGCGAGATCTACACCGAGGAGCAGGTCGACGCCCTGGTGGCGCGCCTGGGACCGGACCCCCTGCGCAAGGACGCCGACCCGGATGGAGCGTGGGCGCGAATCTCCAAGTCGCGCACGGCAATCGGAACCTTGCTGATGGATCAGAAGGTGCTCGCCGGAGTCGGAAACGTCTACCGCGCCGAAATCCTGTTCCGCCACGAGATCAACCCGATGCGACCGGGCAAGGACCTCGATCGAGCGGAGTGGGACGCGATCTGGCTCGACCTCGTGGAACTGATGAAGATCGGTGTTCGACGCGGTCGCATCATCACCATCCGGCCCGAGGACGATCACGGCGACACCTACGGTGCGCGGCGACCGCGCTCGTACGTCTACCGCAGGCAGGGATATCCCTGCCGGGTGTGCGGTGCCGACATCCTGCACTCGGTGATGCAGGCGCGAAATCTGTTCTGGTGCCCGGTCTGTCAGGCGACCTGAGCGATTCAGAAGCCGAAATCGCCCAAGCCGCCGCCGATGTCGTCCCCGCCCCCGCTGTAGTCGTCCCCGCCCCCGCTGTAATCGTCGCCGCTACCGCCGTCCGAACCGTCGGCCCCCGTCTCGCCGCCGGCCGCGGTCTCGGCCGGAACGCCGGCCATGCCGGAGAACATCGCCGAGAACAGGAACATCGATCCCATTCCCCATGCACCGGCGACGAGGGCGGGACGCCACCACGGCTCGGAGTACCAGCCCGCGGGCACCGGACGGCCCGCGACACGGCCACCCGGGTAGTAGTTGGGGGTGCGATCGGACGGATCCGGTGATGCCGCGATCTCACGGCCCTCGAAGTCGACCTTGCGTTCCTCGGTGACGCGCCCTGCCTGTTGCTGGCCGTCGATGCCCTGCACCTCCGGGCCGGGATCCATGCCCATGGCCAGTCGTGCGGCGCGGATGTAATAGAGGCCCTCGAGCGCGGTCTGTTTGGCCAGTCTGGCTTGTTCGGGGGTGGTGGCCTGGTCGATCTGCGAACCGGCAGCGATGTTGCGTTCGGATGCATCGGCCAGGGCCTGCTTGGACGGTGTGTCGGTGCCGATCAGGTTGTAGACCTGACCGCCCAGGCGTTCGATCGACTGGCGGGCATCGGCCTTGGCGTCGGCCAGCGCGGTTTCGGCCGCCGCAGCCGAGTTCTTCTTGCTGCGCAGGACCAACAGGGCCACTGCGGCGACGACGATGACGATCAGGATTATTTCCACTGCGGGCCTTCCGCCGACGGTGCATGCCCGGTTGTACGGACAATTCGGACACCGTCCAGAGTACGCGGACACGAAAAAGCCCCGCACTGACAGTGCGGGGCCTCTCGATGGAGCCGATGACGAGAATCGAACTCGCGTAGCCTGTTTGGAAGACAGGGGCTCTACCATTGAGCTACATCGGCGTGCAAACAACAGTCGTGGGATCGCCAGTTCCGTCGCCTGCGTTTCAAGACTGTACCCAACGCCGACGCAGGATTCCAAACCGGCCCGCCGCGACCGGTTCCGCCGAACGTCATCGGTGGGGCGCCCATGGGGGGCTACTATCGGTTGCTGTTCAATGGTGTGGGTACGACGGGGTGTGGCGCAGCTTGGTAGCGCATCCGCTTTGGGAGCGGAGGGTCGCAGGTTCAATTCCTGTCACCCCGACAAATGAGGGCCGCAGGCACGGTTCGCCGTGTTCGCGGCGAGCGAGGTAAGACCGCAAGCCAGCACCGTAAGCACCACCAGCAAGCAAGAATTACCCAAAGGAGCATGTTCCGTGAAGAGCACCGTCGAGCAGCTGAGCCCGACGCGAGTCCGTATCAACGTTGAGGTGCCCTTCGAGGAGCTCAAGCCTGATTTCGACCGCGCGTACAAGGCTTTGGCTCAGCAGATCCGCCTCCCCGGCTTCCGTCCCGGCAAGGCTCCGGCCAAGTTGCTCGAAGCGCGCGTCGGCCGCGGGGCAGTTCTCGAGCAGGTCGTCAACGACGCTCTTCCCGCCCGTTACTCCGAGGCCGTGACCAACGAGAAGGTCAAGGTCATCGGCCAGCCCGAGATCGAGATCACCAAGATCGAGGACGGCACCGAGCTCACGTTCACCGCCGAGGTCGACGTTCGTCCCGAGATCGATCTGCCCGACTACTCGACCATCAGCGTCGTCGTCGATCCGCTCGAGATCAAGGACGAGGCCGTCGACGAGCAGCTGCAGTCGCTGCGCCAGCGTTTCGGCACCCTGACCGGTGTCGATCGTCCCGTCCAGTCGGGCGACTTCGTCTCGATCGATCTCTCGGCCACCGTCGACGGCGAGAACGTCGAAGAGGCAACCGCGAGCGGACTGTCCCACGAGGTCGGCTCCGGCCAGCTCATCGACGGACTCGACGACGCGATCATCGGCGTCTCCGCGGACGAGTCGAAGGAGTTCACCTCGACCCTGGTCGCCGGTGAGTACGCAGGCAAGGAAGCCGTTGTCACGGTCAAGGTCGTGTCCGTCAAGGAGCGCGAGCTGCCCGAGGCCGACGACGAGTTCGCCCAGCTGGCCAGCGAGTTCGACACGTTCGACGAACTGCTCGCCGACCTCAAGACGCGCGTGGAGCGAGTCGCGAAGGTCGAGCAGGCCGGTCAGATCCGCGACAAGGTGCTCGAGACCCTGCTCGACACGCTCGAGATTCCGGCTCCCGAGGCCGTCGTCAAGGCCGAGGTCGATTCCCAGGTGCACGAGGCCATTCACGGCCTCGACCACAACGAGGAAGCACTGGCCGAGCTGCTCGAGTCGCAGGGTTCGAGCCGCGAGGAATTCGACAAGGACGTCAAGGAAGGTGCCGAGAAGTCGGTGCGTACCCAGCTCCTGCTCGATGCGATCGCCGAGGCCGAGAACACGCAGGTCGGGCAGGAAGAGCTCACCGAGCGGATCATCTTCCAGGCGCAGCGCTACGGCATGCCGCCCGAGCAGTTCATTCAGCAGGTGCAGCAGGCCAACCAGCTCGGTGCCGTGTTCGCCGATGTCAAGCGCGGTAAGGCGTTGGCTTCGGTCGTCGAGCGCGTCAACGTGACCGACACCACCGGCGCGACCGTCGACACCGCAGAGCTGTTCGGCAGCCCCGCGGATGCTCCCGACGAGGTCGAAGCAGCAGATTCTTCCGAGGGCGAACAAGAGAAGTAACGCTCACAGCGAACGACGGCGGTTCCGGGACTCCGGAGCCGCCGTCTTTCGTTAGTGTCTGTGTCAGGAACCAACGATTTGTTATGGAAAAGGCAGGTACCGTGACTGTTCAGAATCCGGCGGCTTCGCACCAGCAGAGTCCCGTCATGACTTCGGCTGCAGCAGGGCTGAATCTCAGCGACTCCGTGTACGAGCGTCTGCTTCAAAACCGCATCATTTTCCTCGGTACCCAGGTCGACGACGACATCGCCAACAAGTTGTGCGCTCAGATCCTGCTGCTTTCGGCCGAGGACCCCACTCGCGACATCGCGCTGTACATCAACTCGCCCGGTGGCTCGGTCACCGCGGGTATGGCAATTTTCGACACGATGGAATTCGCCGAGTGCGACATCGCGACCTACGGAATGGGTCTGGCGGCCTCGATGGGTCAGTTCCTGCTCTCGGCCGGTGCCAAGGGCAAGCGTTACGCCCTGCCGCACGCGCGCATCATGATGCACCAGCCCTCGGCCGGTATCGGCGGCAGCGCCTCCGACATCGCCATCATGGCCGAGCAGTTCGCGCACACCAAGCGCGAGATGGCAGAGCTGATCGCCCTGCACACGGGTCAGACCGTCGAGCAGATCACCGAAGACTCCGATCGTGACCGCTGGTTCACGGCGCAGGCCGCCAAGGAATACGGGTTCGTGGATCACGTCGTCAGCCGTGCGCGGCAGGCCGGCGGAATCGGCGAGTAATTCGGCCGCTCCCGGCGACCCTCGATCACTTACATCTTGGAGAAACGATGACAAACCTGTTCGACCCCAATCAGCTGCCGTCCTCCCGATACATCCTGCCCTCCTTCGTCGAGCACTCCAGCTACGGCGTGAAGGAATCGAACCCGTACAACAAGCTGTTCGAGGAGCGCATCATCTTCCTCGGCGTCCAGGTCGACGACGCGTCCGCCAACGACGTCATGGCGCAGCTGCTGGTGCTCGAGGGCCTCGATCCCGATCGAGACATCACGATGTACATCAACTCGCCCGGTGGATCGTTCACCTCGTTGATGGCGATCTACGACACGATGCAGTACGTCCGTGCCGATGTCGCGACCGTCTGCCTCGGCCAGGCTGCGTCTGCCGCGGCCGTCCTGCTCGCCGCCGGCACTCCCGGTAAGCGTGCAGCACTGCCCAACGCACGCGTGCTGATTCATCAGCCTTCGAGCGGTGGAATTCAGGGCCAGGTGTCCGACCTGGAGATCCAGGCCGCCGAGATCGAGCGCATGCGTCGACTCATGGAGACCACCCTCGGCCGCCACACCGGCAAGGATCCCGACGTCATCCGCAAGGACACCGATCGCGACAAGATCCTCACCGCGGAACAGGCCAAGGACTACGGGATCATCGACACCGTGTTCGAGTACCGCAAGCTCTCTGCCCAGAAGTAGCAGAGCGACTACCACCGGTCGGACCGTGTAGGTCCGGCAGAACTATCCGACGCCGGGTGTGAGTGCAGAACTCCACCCGGCGGTCGCGATCGGCGACCCGAATGGCGCAATCGGTGAAATCGGGTGGCGAATCACCGGAAACAACCCGCCCATGTTCGGCGAACACGGGTACCGTCGCATCCAAGAACTCGGTCGACCGAAGTCGGCATGACGACAGACCGAGAAGTAGCCCACGAAGGTTTCGGCCACACCCGGTCGGCGTGGGTCGTACGCGGACAAGGAAGTAGGAACCTCCGAATGGCACGCATCGGTGACGGTGGCGATCTGCTGAAGTGCTCCTTCTGCGGCAAGAGCCAGAAGCAGGTCAAGAAGCTCATCGCTGGACCAGGGGTGTACATCTGCGACGAGTGCATCGACCTGTGCAACGAGATCATCGAAGAGGAATTGGCCGAATCGAGCGAAGTCAAGCTCGACGACCTCCCCAAGCCCTCCGAGATCAAGGACTTTCTCGAGAACTACGTGATCGGTCAGGACGCTGCCAAGCGCACGTTGGCCGTCGCGGTCTACAACCACTACAAGCGCATCCAGGCCGGTGACAAGGCGCGCGACGTACGAGGCGAATCCGTCGAACTGGCGAAGTCGAACATCCTGATGCTCGGACCGACGGGGTGCGGAAAGACGTACCTCGCGCAGACCCTGGCGAAGATGCTCAACGTGCCCTTCGCCATCGCCGACGCCACCGCCCTCACCGAGGCCGGATACGTGGGCGAGGATGTCGAGAACATCCTGCTCAAACTGATCCAGGCCGCGGACTACGACGTCAAGCGCGCCGAGACCGGCATCATCTACATCGACGAGGTCGACAAGATCGCTCGCAAGAGCGAGAACCCGTCGATCACGCGCGACGTGTCCGGCGAAGGCGTGCAGCAGGCGCTGCTCAAGATCCTGGAAGGAACGCAGGCCAGCGTGCCGCCGCAGGGCGGTCGTAAGCATCCGCACCAGGAGTTCATCCAGATCGATACCACCAACGTGCTCTTCATCGTGGCCGGTGCGTTCGCCGGACTGGAGAAGATCGTGTCCGATCGGGTCGGCAAGCGCGGACTCGGATTCGGAGCCGAGGTTCGCTCCAAGGCCGAGATCGACACCCAGGATCACTTCGCCGAGGTCATGCCCGAGGATCTGATCAAGTTCGGTCTGATTCCCGAGTTCATCGGTCGACTGCCGATGATCGCGTCGGTGACGAATCTCGACAAGGAATCGCTCGTGACGATTCTGTCGGAGCCGAAGAACGCGCTGGTCAAGCAGTACCGCCGCTTGTTCGACATGGACGGCGTCGAGCTCGAGTTCACCACCGAGGCTCTCGAAGCAATCGCCGACCAGGCGATTCTCCGCGGAACCGGTGCCCGTGGACTGCGCGCCATCATGGAGGAAGTTCTGCTGCCGGTGATGTACGACATCCCGAGCCGCGACGACGTCGAGAAGGTCGTCGTGACTGCCGAGACGGTGAACGACAACGTGCTGCCGACCATCGTGCCGCGCAAGCCCGAGCGTCCGGAGCGCCGCGACAAGTCTGCCTGATACGGCCGATCGACCTGCTGGACAACGACGAATCCCCGACCTCATCCGCGAGGTCGGGGATTTTTCGTTCTCGTCGTAGTCAGCCGATGATCACGGCATGCGCACCGGGGGCGTCGGTCATGGCGGGAAATCGGCTCGATACCAGCGGGTCGTGGCCGGGTACGAAGATGCCGGGGTCGGCGGCGAGCTCACGGATTCGATCGAAGGCTCCGTACATGTCCGGCAGCGCGTGCAGGATCGCGAAGGGGCTGTCGTCCTCGATGTTCTCGTAGAAATGACTGGCGTCCGAGGCCAACACCACCGGGCCACGGTCGGTGTGCACTCTGACCACCTGCATGCCTGCGGTGTGTCCGCCGACGGCGTGGACCGACAGCCCTGGGAACAGGTCGAGATCGCCGTCGACGAGATCGAGCCGAGTGCCGAGATCGGCGGTTCGGATGTGCTCGGTGTCGGCCTGCGAGTGCAACCACTGTTCTCGGGTGATGCGGGCGGCCCACGGCCCGGTCCAGTATTCGAGTTCTCGGCGCTGCACCACGTATCGCGCAGACGGGAGATCCGCGACGACCCCGGTGTGGTCGTAGTGCAGGTGGGTCAGGATGCACGTGTCGACGTGATCCGGTGTCAGTCCCAGTTCGCCGAGCAGTTCGATGGGTGACCCGTGATAGTCGAGCCCGTCCATCGATTCGGCTGTGGACCGGGACATTCCGGCGTCGATCAGCACCGTGCTGGTCTTCGAGACAGCGAGCCACACGTAGTAGGCGACCGTCTGGCTTTCGGTGCTGCGCTCGTCGCGTTGGTGAAAGAGATTGCTGCGCAATGCCGTTCGACTGGCATACTGCAGGGCGAGCACCGTCCAGGTGCCCGCCGCTGCAGGTCGAAGTGCGTCGATCACGATCTCGGTCAGACCGACGCGGCGCGTGCGCTGTCGGTGGTGCGAGTCCGAAGACCGAGCTCGTCGGTGGGGGTACGGAAGGTCTCCTTCGACGTGGCGACGATGACGACGTTGATGGTGCAGAAGACCGCGGTGACGATCGCGACGGGCAGCCACGCGCCGACCTCGGCTCCGGCGATCGCTCCTGCGATGGTCGGCGCGAATCCTGCGATGGCGAAGCCGATCTGGGTTCCCAGTGCGGTTCCGGTCAGGCGAACCCGGGCCGGGAACATCTCACCGTAGAACGAGGGCCAGACGCCGCCGGTGGCGCTGTGCACGAAGCCGAACATCACGATGCCGAAGACGAAGATCAGGACGTAGTTGCCGCTCGAGATCGACCACAGGTAACCGAACATCAGGATCGCGCAACCGATGGAGCCGAACAAGAACACCGGCTTGCGGCCGATGCGATCCGACAGGGCACCGAAGAAGGGCAATGCGAAGAGGGCGACGACGTTGGCGAGAACACCGACCCACAGCATCGGGGTGCGCTCGAGGCCGACGGTGTTGACGGCGTAGGACAGCGCGTAGACGGTGAAGATGGTGCTGACCGAGGCGATCATGGCGGCCAGCATGACGCGAACCACGGCCGGTCGATGCTCGCTGAGAAGTTCGGTCACGGGCAGGCGCTGCGGTTCGGTGGACGCCACTTCTTCCTCGAAGACCGGGGTCTCGTCGAGCGAGCGGCGGATGACGAAGGCGGCGACGACGACGAAAGCGCTGAGGAAGAACGGGATTCGCCAACCCCAGCTCAGCAGTGCTTCCTCGGGGAGCATGGCGACGGGCAGGAACACTGCGGTGGCGAGAATCTGCCCGCCCTGGGTGCCGCTGAGGGTGAAGCTGGTGAAGAACGCGCGCCTGTCGTCCGGGGCGTGTTCGAGCGTCATCGAGTTGGCTCCGGCTTGCTCACCGCCGGCCGAGAATCCCTGGCACAGGCGAAGCAGCACCAGGATGATGGGCGCGGCGATGCCGATGGATTCGTACGAGGGCAGGACGCCGACGCCGAGGGTGGCGATACCCATCAGCAGGACGGTGGCGACCATGACTTTCTTGCGTCCGTAGCGATCACCGATGTGGCCGAGGACCAGTGCGCCGAGCGGCCGTGCGAGGTATCCGACGCCGAAGGTGGCCAGGGCCAGCAGGGTTCCGGTCGCCGGGTTGGAGCCCGGGAAGAACACGCGGCCGAAGACCAGTGCGGCTGCGGTGCCGTAGATGAAGAAGTCGTAGTACTCGAGGGCGCTGCCGACCCATGCGGCGGTCGCCGCTTTGCGCGGGTTCGCCCCGGGGCGAAGCGGCGTCGGGTGGGAGCCAGGGGTGTGCGAATCCATCGTTCTCGTGTCTCTCTTCGTGGGGCGGGGGAGCTCGGGCGCTGGTCGACGACGCTTTCTCGGCGATCGGACCGCTAATGTACTAAATGGTTAACACCGGGTGCCCCTGAATACTGAACGTGATCCATGCCACGTGTCAACCCCCGAAGTGACGAGACCTACCGCGCAAACGCGAAAATCAGCGAGAAGGCGTGGTCAGGAACGCGATGATCATGTCGCCGAGCATTGCGCGCAGGCGCTCTCGATGCTGGGGATCGGTGAGGTCGCGGCCGAAGAGGGCTTCGAAGGTGTACCGGTTCGACAGACGGAACACGCAGAAGCTGCTGATCGTCATGTGCACGTCGAGGGCATCGACGTCCGTGCGGAAGACCCCGTCGGCCTGTCCACGCTCGAGGATGCTCGACAGCAGTTCCGCGGCGGGATTGCCGAGGTTGCTCAAGGCCTCGGATCTGGAGATGTGTTCGCCGCGGAGGATGTTCTCGGTGGAGACCAGGCGGATGAAGTCGGGATTCTCCTCGTGATGGTCGAACGTCAGGGAGGCGATGGCGCGAATGGCTTCGACCGGTCCCAGGCCCTCGACGTCGACGTCTCGTTCACGCTCGCGAATGCGCAGGTACGACCGTTCGAGCACGGCCTTGTACAGGCCTTCCTTGTCGGTGAAGTAGTAGTACAGCATCCGCTTCGTCGTATGCGTGCGCTCGGCGATCTCGTCGATGCGCGCCCCGGCGAAGCCCTTGTCCGCGAACTCCTCGGTGGCCACCTCGAGGATGTTGTGCCGGGTCAGGTCGCTGTTGCGTCGACGCTTGACGGTGGGTCCACTGCTGTCGTCGGACGTGTCGGTTGCGCGCGGAGCCATGGATCAACTCTATCGGCACCGATTGCGGCAAAAGGGTTGGGCGCGAGGCGGAGGCGTAGTACCGTCGAGCTAATTCACCAATTCGTACATTAGGCCCGAGGAGATCGACATGCCGGAATCCCTGCTCTGCGGACTGATCGGGACGGGCATCGGCAAGTCGCTCACTCCCGCGATGCACGAACGGGAGGGTGCCGAGCACGGGCTGACCTACCAGTACCGGATCATCGATCTGGACAGCCGTGGACTGACCGTCGAAGATCTGCCCCGTCTCGTCTCGACCGCCGCGGACCTCGGATTTCGAGGACTCAACATCACGCACCCGTGCAAGCAGCGCGTCATCTCCACTCTCGACGGGCTCTCCGAGGACGCCGCCCGACTCGGAGCAGTCAATACCGTCTTGTTCGCCGACGGCCGTGCCGTCGGCCACAACACCGACTGGTCCGGATTCGACCGCAACTTCGGCCGCGGATTGCCCGGTGCCGACATCGGTGAGGTGGTGCAACTCGGTGCCGGGGGAGCAGGGGCGGCCGTTGCCTACGCGATGGCCCGACGCGGCGCAGGCAGGCTCACTCTCGTCGATGCCGATCCGCTTAGGGCTCGACAACTCCGAGATTCCCTGTCGGTGATGTTCCCGGACGTCGACATTGTCTCGGCAGGCCTCGACCGGCTCGCCGCCGTCCTCGACACCGCAACCGGCCTGGTGCACGCCACCCCGATCGGAATGGTCGAACACCCCGGATCTGCTGTGCCCGAGGCACTCCTGCATCCGCGGATGTGGGTGGCCGAGGTCGTGTATCGACCGGCCGAGACCGAGTTGCTCGCTGCCGCATCCCGAGTCGGGTGCCGAACGCTCAGCGGAACCGGAATGGCAGTGTTCCAGGCCGCCGACGCATTCGAGATATTCACCGGACGCATCGCCGACGCCGATCGAATGATCGCGCACATGAGCGCGTTGATCGCGCTGGAGGATCGCGCCGCCGCAGGTGTTCTCGCATGACGCACATCGCCACATCGGTGGCAACGGTATCGCTCAGTGGTTCGCTGGACGAGAAGATGCGTGCCATCGCCGATGCGGGATTCGACGGCTTCGAGGTGTTCGAGCCGGACTTGATCAGCTCTCCGGATCTTCCCGCGGACATCGCGAAGAAGGCAGCCGACCTCGGTCTGACCCTCGATCTGTATCAGCCCTTTCGCGACGCCGACTCGGCCGATCCGGAACAGTTCGCCCGCAACCTCGTTCGCGCCGAGCACAAATTCGACGTCATGGAACAGTTGGGGTGCGATCTGCTGTTGGTCTGTTCCTCGCCGCTGGCCGGCGCCGTCCGTGACGACGCCTTGCTGGTCGAACAGATGGCAACCCTCGCCGAGCGTGCGCATCGGCGCGGAATGCGACTGGCGTACGAGGCGTTGGCGTGGGGTGCCCACGTGAGCACCTACCGCCATGCCTGGGACATCGTCCGGCAGGTCGATCATCCCGCTCTGGGAACGTGCCTCGACAGCTTCCACATCCTGTCCCGCGGAGACGATTCCGCAGGCATTCGAGAGATCCCCGGCGAGAAGATCTTCTTCCTCCAGCTGGCCGACGCGCCGCACCTGGTGATGGACGTACTGCAGTGGAGCAGGCACCACCGGTGCTTTCCCGGGCAGGGCAGCTTCGATCTGGCGCGGTTCGGTGCCGATGTCGCTGCCTCCGGGTACTCCGGCCCGTGGTCGCTCGAAATCTTCAACGACGTCTTCCGGCACTCCGACACCGGCCGCACGGCATCCGACGCGCATCGGTCGCTGCTGTACCTCCAGGAGCAGGTGCGCGACGTCGAAACACCCTCTGCCGGTAACGATCTCTTCGCGCCGCCACCGCCCGGTCCGATCGAGAACGTCGTCTCCCTGCGCATCGCGGCAGGGCCTGCGAAGGCAGCGCAACTGGGTACGACACTGCGACACCTTGGCTTCGATCTGACCGCAGCACACAGCGAACACGGACTCAGCCTGTTCACCCAGGGGCCGCTGGCGGTTGCCGTCGACACCACCGTGGACACGCTGTGGACCGCGCCCGGCGTTCCGGCTCACCTACCGGCGTTGGCCCAGATCGGGATTCGCAGCGAGCGGCCGGATCTGTGGCTGACTCGGGCTCGTGCGCTGGGAGTCACCGCGTCCACCGTCTCCATGCCCGGCGTGGCCGACGCCACCGACGCAGTGGCGCGTCTGGCCGTGACCGGTGCGACGTCGCTGGACCTCCGTACCCGCCACAGTGCGGGTGCCTGGCAATCGGCATTCGACCTGGCACCCAAGGTGGTGCAGGAGAACCGGGCGTGCGTCTCGCACGTGGATCACATCGCACTCGCCGTGCCTGCCGAGAGCTGGGACGGCGTGATGTTGCTGCTGCGCTCGGTGTTCGGAATGGTGCCGCACGAGGGCCAGGACGTCGTCGACGCGATCGGCCTGGTTCGTAGCCGAGCACTCACCCTCGCCACGGCCAACGGCACGATTCGACTCTCGCTCAACATGGTTCCCGGCCGCCCGTCGGACTCGGACCCTCTGCCCGCGGCCCGGCGCGGAGGCGTCGGACATGTGGCGTTCGGGTGCGAGGACATCTACTCCGCTGCGAGTGCGATGACCGAACGTGGCCTCACCCCGCTGCGGATCTCGCCCAACTACTATCGCGATCTCGACGCGCGATTCGGACTCGGCTCCGAGACATTGGACGCGATGCAGCGCCTCGGGATCCTGTACGACGCGGACGGGACCGGCGGTGAGTTCTTCCACTTCTTCACCGAAACCGTGGGTGACGACCTGTTCTTCGAGGTGGTCCAGCGAGTGGGTGGTTACGAGGGCTACGGGGAGACCAATTCGGCTGTGCGACTGGCGGCGCAGCTGCAGTACTGATCGGTTATCAGCCGATTCGCTCGAACACCGCCGCAAGTCCCTGTCCGCCGCCGATGCACATGGTCTCGAGTCCGTAGCGGACCTCCCGTCGGTCCATCTCGCGCAACAGCGTCGCCAGGATGCGGGCTCCGGTGGCGCCGACGGGATGGCCGAGCGAGATGCCGGAACCGTGTGGGTTCAGCCTCGGATCGTCGGACTCGATGCCCCATGACCGGGTGACGGCGAGAGCCTGAGCGGCGAACGCTTCGTTGAGTTCGATGATGCCCATGTCGTCCAGGCTCAATCCGAGGCGTCCGAGCGCTTTCTCGCTGGCCGGTACCGGTCCGATACCCATGGTGCGCGGAGCGACGCCGGCGACACCCCAGCCGGCCAGTCTGGCCAGCGGCCGAAGACCCAGTGCTGCAGCCTTTTCCGGGGTGGTGACGATCGCGATGGCGGCACCGTCGTTCTGTCCGCTGGCATTTCCGGCCGTGACCGTCGACTCGGGGTCGATCGACGCACGAATCGCCTTCAACTTCGCCAACGACTCGACGGTGGTGTCGGCACGCGGATGCTCGTCGGTGGTGACGAGTATCGGATCCGATTTGCGTTGGGGGACCGACACTCCCACGATCTCCTCGGCGAACACGCCGCTGTTCTGTGCAGCGACTGCGCGCTGGTGGGACTGCACTGCGAGTGCGTCCTGATCGGCGCGGGCGATCGAGAATTCCGCGCGCAGTTTCTCCGCGGTTTCGATCATGCCGCCGGGAACCGGAAAGTTCTTGCCGCCCGCGGTCACTCGCGCTCGGGCGAGTCGGTCGGACAGGGCCACGGCCTCGGCCTTGACGCCCCAGCGCATGCCGGTGGCGTAGAACTCCGTCTGACTCATGCTCTCGACGCCGCCCGCCAGAACCAGATCGTTACCGCCGGACTGGACCTGCATGCACGCCTGCAGTACTGCCTGCAGACCGGAGCCGCAGCGTCGGTCGACCTGCATTCCGGGGACGTCGATACCCAGATCTGCATCGAGCGCGGCGATGCGTCCGATCGCGGGTGCGTCGCCGTTGGGGGATGCCTGGCCCAGGATGACGTCGTCGATGTCGGCACCGGAGATGCCGGTTCGGGCAACGAGTTCGGCGATGACGGTGGCGGCCAGGGTCTGGGCGGAGATATCGCGGAACTGACCGCCGAAGCGGCCGACCGGGGTCCGAAGGGGTTCGCAGATGACGGCGTCAGGCATGGGTGGTTCCTCGTCTGTCGTTGGGTCCGGTACTCACCCGGAGCAGGTCGGTCTCGATGGCGCGGGTGGCGTCGAGCAAGGCCGGGAGTAGTTCGGTGCGGACTGCGTCGGCGGTGTGACGCGCAGCCTGGGTGGAGACGTTCGCCGCAGCGACGACCGTCCCGTTGCTGTCGTGGATGGGAGCCGCGATCGATCGCAGGCCCTCTTCGAGTTCCTGATCCACCAGACAGAAACCGTCGGTCCGCACGCGTTCGAGTTCGCGTCCGAGTGCGTCGGCAGTGGTGATCGTCTTCCCGGTGAGCGGAGTCAGCCGGACTCGATCGAGGTAGGCAACGAGTTCGTCGACCGGTAGGCCGGCGAGCAGCACTCGTCCCATCGATGTGGCGAATGCAGGGAATCGGGTGCCGATGTTGATGCCGACGGTCATGATGCGGCTGACCGGAACTCGGGCGACGTACACGACGTCGTCGCCGTCGAGAATCGAGACCGAGGACGATTCTCGGACCCGTTCGGCGAGAGCTTCCAGATGCGGCCCCGACACTTCCGGGAGGGACAGGCTCGACAGGTAGCTGTAGCCCAGTTCGAGCACCCGCGGGGTGAGCCAGAACATGGAGCCGTCGGTACGGACGTAGCCGAGTTCGACGAGTGTGAGCAGGAACCGTCGGGCAGTGGCGCGGGTGAGGTCGGTTGCTCGGGCGACATCGGAGAGGGTCCGACGCGGATGCTCGGCGTCGAAGGCTCGGATCACCGCGAGGCCCCGGCCGAGCGACTGGACGTAGTCCGAGGACGGCGGCGGTGATTCCGCGGGGTTCACGAGGTACCCGATTCGGTCTCGGCGGAGGACTCGGCGATGGCCGCGTTCGCCAGAGCGAATGCGCTGTTGCTGTTCGGAACTCCCGCGTACACCGCGGTGTGCAAGAAGACTTCGGCCAGTTCGTCCGGTGCCAGTCCGGCGCGCAGCGCTGCGCGGATGTGCATGTCGAGTTCGTGCTGGTTGCCCACCGCCGTCAGGATCGCCAGGGTCAGCAGTCTGCGGGTGTGGTGATCGAGACCCGGTCGGTTCCAGATGTCACCCCATGCGGTGCGGGTGATGAAATCCTGGAACGGTGCGGTGAACTCGGTGCGGCCGGCGATGCTGCGGTCGACATGCGCATCGCCGAGGACGCTGCGCCGCACCGTCATACCGGCATCGTGGGCCGCTGCGCGTCCGACGGTATACGCGTCCGACCCGATGTGTGCGGCAACCGCCGCGGTGACGGGACCGGCTTGCTCCACGTTGGCCAGATGAGCGGCCGGGTCGAGAACCCGGAACGTCGATCCGGCGACGCCGTCGGCGATGATCTTCAGGTCCTCGGGGGTGGTCGAGGGATCCTGCCGGCCCGCGATCACCAGGGTCGGAGCGGTGATCCGGTTCAGATCCGATCGAGAATCCCACTCGGACAACGCCTCACAGCATGCTGCGTAGCCCTCGTCGGACGTGTCGGCGATCATGCGGCGATGCCGCTCGACGAGATCGGCGTCGCGCGCGGCCAGTTCGGGGGTGAACCAACGCTCGAGTACGGCATCGGCCAGCGACGCGGTACCCGCAGTTCGGACCGCCGCGGCACGGTCGAGCCATTGCGCCGGCTCACCGAACTTCGCCGAGGTGCACAGCAGTGTCAGAGTCCGCACTCGCTCCGGACGGTGGATGGCGAGCCACTGCGAGACCGCACCGCCGAGGGACAGACCGACGAGGTGCACACGGTTGACCTCGAGTGAATCCAGCAGCGCCACCACGTCCTCGGCGAGTTCGGCCACCGAATAGGGACCGGGTGGCACCGGTGATCGTCCGTGCCCGCGAAGGTCGACGGCGAGAACGTGAACGGCGGCGGACAGAGTTCCGATCTGCGGGTTCCACATCGATCGGTCGGAGCCGAGCGAACCGATCAGCACGACGGTCTCCGCGTCGGCGCTCGGTCCTTCGATGCGTTCGTGAGCAAGTGCGACAGTCATCGGGAATCCTTCGAATCTGTGGTGTGTTCGGTGTCGAGGTCGTGCTCGGCGAGGATCGCGTCGACCAGCTCGGGTGCGTGGCCGAGATACGCGGCCGGGTCGAGTAGTTCGCGCACCGTCGACGGTGGAAGGAATGCTGTGATGGCAGGGTCGCTGTCCAGCGGCGCTCCCGTCGCGCATCGCGCAGTGACGATTTCGCGGGCCTGCTCGGTGTGCGCTGCCAATGCCGCGGTGACACGTTCGGCGAGCAGCGCTCCGCCCGTCGCGTCGAGATTGCGGGCCATTTCCTCGGGATGAACGTGCAACCCGCTCAGGCTCTGCGTGATTCGGTGGGCGGCACCACCGGTGAGGCGGAGCAGATCGGCGATCGTCTCCCACTCGGCATGCCACGCTCCAGCGGCGCGCTGGTGTTCGTGGTCCATGTTGGAGAGCACGGTGGCCACTGCACCCGGGACCCGCCGGGCCGCAGCGCGAGCCGTGACGGCGGCAACGGGATTGCGCTTGTGCGGCATCGCAGACGATCCGCCCGGCGCGTCCTCCGAGACCTCGCCCAGCTCGGTGGCGGACATCGACACGATGTCCCCGGCGATCTTGCCGATCGTTCCTGCTGCGACACCCAACGAGCACGCAATATCGGCAATCGCGGTGCGGTCGGTGTGCCAGGGCGCGGTCTGTCGAGCCAACCCCAGTTCGACGGCGAGCGCGGCGGCGATGGCCGGTCCGTGTGGATGCACGGCGGCGAGAGTGCCTGCAGCGCCGCCGTACTGGACGGTGCATGCGCTTCGAACGGCTGCGAGTCCTGTCCGCGCGCGGCGCAGCCCCGAGAACCAGTTCGCAGCCACCAGGCCGAAGGTGGTGGGCAAGGCCTGCTGGCCGAGAGTGCGGGCCGCCATCGGGGTGGTGCGATGGGTCAGGGCGAGACTTCTCGCGGCCGCACTTGCAGCGTCGAGCGAGGCCTCGATCACACCGAGCGCGTCGCGGGAGAGGAGCATCAGCGCGGTGTCCATGATGTCCTGGCTGGTGGCCCCGGGATGCACTGCCGTGGCAGGGACCTCGGCCTCGGCCACCTCGTTCCGAAGAATCTTCACCATCGGGATCACCGGATTACCCCCGGCCGCGGCATCTGCTCCGAGCCGCGCGATGTCCAGGTTCGCCCCGAGTTCGGTCGCAGTGGTGGTGACGATCTCGGCGTGACCGGTCTCCACGAGACCGACCGTTGCTGCGGCCCTCGAGAGCGCCGCCTCGACGGCGAACATCGCTGTCACCCAAGCCCGGTCGCCCACGAGCGGTGCGAGCGCGTCGCTACCGAACGTCGGATCGAACAGTGCCCCTCGCTCGGATTCCATCGTCCCCTCTCGCCATCGGTGTGTCACAGCGCGAAGAACGGAGTCTCGTCGCCGTCCGGATCGGTGTTCTGCAGCACGATGTCGAGGTGGTACCCACCGTGCACCGGTGCTGCGACGAGTCTGGCACGCTTGTGCTCCGGCACGGCGGACAACACCGGATCGAGCTCGTTGGCCTCGGCCTCGTCGGGAAAGTACACCCGCGTCACGACCCGCTCGAGCATCCCGCGGGCGAAGATCCCGACGTCGATGTGCGGTGCCTCCACAGCACCGTTCTCGGCGGGAAGCGGTCCCGGCTTGATCGTCGTGATCGTCATCGTTCCGGTCTCGTCGGCGAACGCTCGCCCGAAGCCACGAAAGCCCGTGATGCGAGACGGCACCGCGCCACGCGGATCGTCGGGGTGATCGAACCGGCCGTCGCCATCGGCCTGCCAGGTCTCGATCATGGCGTCGGACATGGGGTTTCGGGCTCCGTCGATCAGTGTGAACGACACGGTGATCTCGCCTTCGGTGCCCGGCGGCACCACGTTTTCGCCGTCGGGCCACAACAATCCGATGTGCACGTACGGGCCCACGGTCTGCGAGGGGGTCTGCCCGAAGGAGGCGGTGGTGAAATCGGCTCCGGCGACCACGGGGTAGCGCGGGGCGAACTCGGGATCAGTCATCGTGGTCGTCTTCCTCGAAGGGGGTGGCGTTTCGGCCGCGGAGCACGATGTCGAATCGAAATCCGAGGGCCCAGTTGTCCTGTGTCGCCTCGTAATCGAACGCGCCGATCATTCGGGCCCGCGAGTCCTCGGGGGCGGCGTTGAAGATCGGATCCTGGAAGAACATGGGGTCGTCCGGGAAGTACATCTGTGTCACGAGGCGCTGGGTGAACGCCTGGCCGAACAGGGAGAAATGAATGTGAGCGGGCCGCCATGCGTTGTGGTGATTGCCCCACGGATACGCGCCCGGCTTGATCGTGGTGAAGCGATACCTGCCCTGGGCATCGGTGAGAACGCGACCGGTGCCGTTGAAGTGTGGATCCAGTGGTGCGGGCCACCGGTCACCGGTGTGCCGGTACCGACCGCCTGCATTGGCCTGCCATACCTCGACGAGGGTGTTCGGAATCGCCTTGCCGTCGCTGTCGAGTACCCGGCCGTGCACGATGATCCGCTGCCCCTGTGCCTCACCGTCATTCGCCAGGGTGAGGTCTGCGTCGGCGGCGGTGACTCGGCCCTCGCCCAGTACCGGTCCGGTGATCTCGGTGAGTCGCTGGGGGAGCAGGGTCAGTGGCTGTGTCGGATGCCGAAGGGCGGTGGTCCGGTACTCGGGGAAGTCGCGTGGGGCATGGACACCCGATTGGTCCCGGTACTCGGGCGGGAGATGAAGCATCGACGGTTCCTCACGATTGTGGGTGATCTACGCAACAGCCAGAATAGCGAAGTGTTCGCATTGTGGCAAACTGTTCATATTCCGCACAGAGTGCTGTAGCGTGCATCTCATGTTGGACAAAGTCGTGGCCAGCGCCACCGAAGCCGTAGCGGACATCCCTGATGGGTCCTCGATCGCCGTCGGGGGATTCGGATTGGTCGGAGTGCCGGAAATACTGATCGACGCTGTGCTCGCGCAGGGTGCGACAGATCTGGAGACCATCAGCAACAACTGCGGAACCGATGGCTTCGGTCTCGGCGTTCTGTTGATGCAGCACCGAATTCGGAGAACCATCAGCTCCTACGTGGGCTCGAACAAGGAATTCGCACGGCAGTACCTGTCCGGAGAACTCGAAGTCGAGCTCACTCCGCAGGGCACGCTCGCCGAGCGGCTGCGCGCAGGCGGCGCCGGGATCCCCGCGTTCTTCACCCCCGCAGGCGTCGGCACCCAGGTCGCCGACGGGGGATTGCCGCTGCGCTACGACGGTAGCGGCGGAATCGCACTGGCAAGTCCGCCGAAGGAGACACGCGAGTTCGACGGCGTCACCTACGTGATGGAGCGCGGGATCGTCGCAGATTATGCGCTCGTGCACGCGTGGAAGGGGGACCGTCACGGGAACCTGGTGTTCCACGCCAGTGCGCGAAACTTCAATCCGCCCGCGGCGGAGTCGGGGCGCATCACCATCGCGCAGGTCGAGCATCTCGTCGAGCCGGGTGAGATCGGACCCGACGAGGTGCACACCTCGGGTATTCACGTACAGCGGGTGGTCCACGTCGGACCGGTCGAGGTCGGCATCGAGCAGAGGACGGTACGAGCATGAGCGAGAAGATGACCCGCGAACAGATGGCGGCACGGGTGGCACAGGAACTCGGCGACGGTCAGTACGTCAATCTCGGCATCGGTATGCCGACCCTCGTGCCCAACTACATCCCCAACGACGTCTCGGTGATCCTGCATTCGGAGAACGGAGTGCTCGGCGTCGGACCGTATCCCACCGAGGACGAACTCGACGCCGAGATCATCAACGCGGGCAAGGAGACGATCACGGTCCTTCCCGGTGCGTCCTACTTCGATTCCGCGCAGTCGTTCGGAATGATCCGCGGCGGCCAGGTCGACGTCGCCGTTCTGGGGGCGATGCAGGTCAGTGCCACCGGCGATCTGGCGAACTGGATGATTCCCGGGCACATGGTCAAGGGCATGGGTGGCGCGATGGATCTGGTGCACGGAGCGCGACGCGTCATCGTGATGATGGAGCACGTCTCCCGCAAGGGCGAGCCGAAGATTCTGGAGCAGTGCACCCTGCCGCTGACCGGTAAGGGCTGCGTACACAGGATCATCTCGGACATGGCCGTTCTCGACGTCACCGAGAACGGTCTCCGTCTCGTCGAGACCGCACCGGGTGTGTCCGTGGACGAGGTCAGGAACGCGACCGCGGCCGAACTACTGGTCGACGTCGGTCAGGAGTGGAGCCTGCGGAACGACTCAGGCACTACCGTCTGAGACGAGAACGCGGTCGGCGTGGGAGTAGATGTTCATCGACCGGCCGCGGAGGAAGCCGATGACCGTCAGACCGGATTCGGTCGCGAGGTCGACGGCCAGCGAGGACGGGGCCGAGACCGCCGCGAGAATCGGTATTCCGGACATCACCGCCTTCTGGGCCAACTCGAACGAGGCGCGGCCGCTGACCATCAGCACCGTGCCCTGCAGGGGAATTCGATCGTTGGTCACCGCCCAGCCGACGACCTTGTCGACGGCATTGTGGCGTCCGACATCCTCACGCAGGACGAGCATCTCGCCGTCCGCAGTGAACAGGGCGGCGGCGTGCAGGCCGCCGGTCGCATCGAAGACCTTCTGCGCAGCCCGCAACGTGTCGGGTAACCCGGTGAGAGTGTCCGACGTCACGACGACGGAATCGGCCACGGGGGAATGCTTGGTGCGCAAGCGAATCGCGTCCAACGATCCCTTGCCGCACACCCCACACGAGGACGTCGTGTAGAAGTTGCGTTCGACGCCGGTCTCGGGCGGAGCGACTCCCGCGGCCAGGGTGACATCGAGGACGTTGTAGGTGTTCGCGCCCTCGTCGTCGACTCCGTCGCAGTAGCGAGCCGCTGCGATGTCGGCTCCCGAGGCGATCACACCCTCGGTCAGCAGGAAGCCGTGAACGAGCTCGACGTCGTGGCCGGGAGTGCGCATGGTGACGGCCAGCGCTGCGCCGTTCACCCGCAACTCGAGCGGCTCCTCCACCACGAGAGTGTCCGGACGTTCGACGCGGTGCTCACCTCGGAGTCGGACAACGGGCCTGCGGGTGGTGATGCGGCCCATCAGTATCGGCCGGATTCGCGGTGACGTGGGTGACTCATTCTTCGATTGTGGACCCCGGTGTTGTTCGGCCGTCGACTCGGTCGGCCATTGCGCTCACCAACGAGACCAGGCGCGGGTGATCGACGAGGTCGTCGACGAGCACACGCTTGCCTTTCGCGTCGGCCAACGGGATCTTCCAGTTCTCGTACTGGGTTTCGTCGGTACCGGGCTGGTTCTGAATTCGGTGTTCGCCGACGGCGTCGACGAGAGCGACACCGATCAGCAGGGACGGGCTGCGCTGGACGAGGCGATGCAGAGCTTCCACCGTCTCGTGGTTGTCGGCGTCGGCACCGAGCAATCCGCGCTCGCGCGCCAGGTCGAGAACTGCCTCGCGCTTGGCTGCGTCGATGTCCTTCTCGGCCTCGATGTCTCGTTCGAGCAGGCCGAGACGGGACCGCAGGTCTATGTGTTCACCCTCGAGGTATCCGGCCGTCGGGGGCAGATCGTGTGTGGTCACCGACGTCAGGCACAGGGTGCGGTAGTCCTCGGGTGCAATGGGCCCGGATTCGTCCGCTTCGAACCACAGGATCGAGGTGCCGAAGATGCCGCGCTCGGTGAGGTACTCCTGCACCATCGGCTCGAAGACACCGAGATCCTCGCCGACCACCACCGCGCCTGCCCGCTCGGCCTCGAGGGCCAGGATACCGATCAGCGCCTCGTGGTCGTACTCGACATACGTTCCGCCGCCGGCATTCTCGGCCTCCTGCGGAATCCACCACAGGCGGAACAGACCCAGGATGTGGTCGACGCGGATACCGCCGGCATGACGAAGGATCGTGCGCAGCATGTCGCGGTAGGGGACGTACGCCAGTTCGCGTAGTCGGTCCGGATCCCACGGGGGTTGGTTCCAGTTCTGGCCCTGCTGGTTGAAGTTGTCCGGCGGCGCGCCCACCGTGACTCCCGACGCCAATACGTCACCGAGCGCCCAGGCGTCGGCTCCGCCGCGCGCCACGCCCACGGCGAGGTCGTGCATGATCCCGATGTCCATCCCAGCATCGAGTGCCGAGCGTTGCGCGGCGGCCAACTGCTCGTCGCAGATCCACTGCAGCCACATGTGGAAGTCGATGCGCTCGGCGAGCTTGGTGCGCTGTTCGAGCACGAAGTCGGTCCGCGGGTGTGCTGCCTTGTCGGTCCAGGCCGAATTCTCGGGTCCGAACTTCTCCGCCAGGGCGCTCCACACCGCGAAATCGCGCAGTCCGGAACCCTCGCGTTCGACGAACGCGCGGAATGCGGATTCGCGCGCCGGGCTCCGTTCCACCTTGTGAACACGTTCCAGGGCACGCAGTTTCGCCGTGAAGGTCGAGTCTCTGTTCAGCTTTCCAGTTCGCTTATTGGCCTTGTCGAACCGCTTCGCCGCTTTCCGGACCTTGCCGAACTGTTCCGGTGACAGCAGCGCGGTTTCACGAATGTTCTCCACTCGGATGTAGAGCGAGTTGAAGAACCGGCGGGTGGTCGGCAGATAGGGCGACGCCTCGACCGGTGTGGTGGGTCGGTCGGCGTGCAGCGGATTGACGAGGAGATAGTCGAAGCCGTGCTCGCGGCCGACGATGTCGGCCATGTCCTCGAGATCACCGAGATCACCGATTCCCCATGATCGTCTCGATCGCACCGAATACAGCTGGGTGAGCAAGCCCGTCCGCTGCCGATCTGCCAGTTCTGCGTTGGGTGACAACGACTTCGGAGTGACGACCACGACCGTGTCCGACGTCCGGACCGTGTTGTCCTCGCTGATCGTCGTCGCGGTCAGGCTGTGCCAACCGAGCGGTGCACTGCTCGGAACGACGAACGTGGCACGACCGATGAGGCGGCCGTCGACCTCACGGGGATCGACCCAGATGTCGGCCTGGGTCACCTCGATGGTCTCGCCGTCCTCGGAGACCATCGAGACCTCGACCGGATTGCCGTGTGGCACATGGACCCACACCACGGCGTCGGTGCCCTGTGTGGCCACCACCACCGGCGGAAGCAGGCGCCGCCACGGCGCGTTCTCGATGTCGGCCAGAGCTCGGTCGACGTCCTCGGTCGATTCGGTCGCGTAGCCGCGCGCGGCGAGCACCTGACGCAGGGTGTCGTCGCTCACTTCGTGTTCGGTGTCGTCCCAGCCTCGGTACGAGGTCGATGTGCCGAGACGTCGGGCGAGAGAGCGAAGTGCCTGCGAGTAGTCCACACCGATGATCGTGCCAGTTCGCCGCGCCCGCGTCATGCCGGCCGGGCCTTCGTTCACCGGCCACCGCTCCGATCCGAACGACGGGCGGGTCCGGTTGCTCGACTGCCAGGATTGAAACACGCCGCGCTGGGTAGTCTGGGTCGGCGAACGGTAAAACGACTGCTCGGCGACGATAGGAAGTGCGGATGGCTGGGGTCAGCAAGATCGAAGAACTGGAGCGAGGTTCCGGTGCACCGGTCGAGCTGAGGGTGCGCGCCGAGGCCGACCAGCTTCCGGTGGTCCGTGCAGTCGCCGAAACACTCGCAGTGCTCAGCGACTTCACGCTCGACGACATCGCCGACGTCAAGTTGGTCGTGGACGAGGTGTGTTCGCAGTTGATCAAGGGCTCGGTCACCGATGCAGAGCTCTCGTGCACGTTCGCGGTGAGCGACTCCGGAATCCGGATCGTCGTCACCTCCACGTTGACCTCCACATCCGTGCCGAAGAAGGACAGTTTCGGCTGGCACGTGTTGCAGACGCTGACCGACGCCATCGAGTTGCGCGCCGACGACGCCGTCGAGGGCGAGGCCGGTCACACGGTCGCGATCGACGTGGTCAAGCGGAGGAGCAAGGTCTAGTGCCTGTGCCGCACGAACGAAGCACACGGCGAGAGTCCGACGATTACAGCGACGTTGTCGCACTGATCCAGCAGATGCAGGCGCTCGACGAGAATTCACCGCAGCGCCGAGTGCTGCGCGATCGCATCATCACCCGCTGCCTGCCTCTCGCAGAACACATCGCACGCCGCTTCGGCGGCCGCGGCGAAGCACACGAGGACCTGCTGCAGGTCTCACGTCTCGGTCTGGTGAACGCGGTCGACCGATTCGACATAGAACGCGGTTCGGATTTCGTGTCGTTCGCGGTGCCCACGATCATGGGCGAAGCTCGCCGCTACTTCCGCGACGCCGGATGGTCGGTTCGAGTGCCGCGGCGCATGAAGGAACTGAACTCGATGATCTCCCAGGCTGTGGGATCGCTGTCGCAGAAGCTCGGCCGAGCTCCGACCGCCAGCGAGATCGCGGCCGAGCTGGGGATCGACGTCAAGGAAGCCTCGCAGGCTTTGCTTGCGCGCAGCGCGTATCAGACCGTTTCGGTCGACTCGGTGGTCAGCGAGGATCGGTTGCCGCTGATGGACACCCTCGGTGCCGATGATCCCGAACTCGAGAAGATGGAGAGCTACCTCGCGGTGCGGCCTGCACTCGAGAAGTTGCCCGAGCGTGAGCGTCGAATCGTCGTGCTCCGATTCTTCGGGTCGATGACCCAGACTCAGATCGCGGAGAAGGTGGGGATTTCGCAGATGCACGTCTCGCGAATCCTGGCTCGCACGCTCGCTCAGCTGCGTGAGGACCTCGGCGAGGACTGAGGGCGGGCGGCGGGAGTGGAGCCTGCGGAATGACCCTGGGGGGCGGAAGTGGAGCCTGCGGAATGACCCTGGGGGGCGGGAGTGGAGCCTGCGGAATGACCCAGAGATGGGCGGCTAGGCTCGCTGGATGAGTGTGTACGACGACGTCGACGAGTACATCGGAGCCCGTAGGGTCACGGGCCTGGCGGCATCGCACGATTTCTCGCGGGCGGTGGTCGTGGTTGCCGCACTGGACGATTCGCGGACCGAGTACCGAACGTCGTTGTGGGAGATCGATGTCGACGGCGGTTCGCCCGCCCGGCGCATCACCCACGGCGAGTGGGGTGAAAGTGCTCCGGTGTTCACCTCGGCGGGCGATCTGTTGTTCTCTCGCACATCGAGCAAGGACGATCCGGCTCGGCTGTGGATTCTGCCTGCCTCGGGCGGTGAGGCGCGCGTTCTCGAGACCAGGTCCGCCGGTCTGAGCGAGGTCGTGACCGCCCGTTCCGGATTCGGGCTCGTCGGGCTCTCGCCGGTGTTCGGATCGTCGAGCACCGATGAGGACGACGACGCCCTGCGCACCGAGCGCAAGGCGAACAAGGTGGATGCAATTCTGCACACCGGAGTTCCGGTGCGTTTCTGGGATCACGATCTGGGGCCTGCGACGCCGCACCTGTTCGCGGGATCGTCGGACGGTTCGACCGGACTGCGCGATCTGACGTCGGATGCGGCCGGAGCGTTGCACGAAGCGGCCTTCGATGTCGGTGCCGACGGTTCGTTCGTCGTGTCCACCTGGTCCGTCCCCGGCGCTCTGGCGACCGTGCGGACGGTGCTGGTGCGTATCGACACCGCGACGGGGGAGCGTACGACGATCGTCGACGACGTCGATGCCGACCTGGGCGCACCTGCGATCTCGCCGGACGGAGCGTCCGTGGTGTTCGTGCGTGAATCGCTCTCCACTCCCGAGGACGCGCCTCGAATGACGCTGCAGCGCTACGATTTCGAGTCTGCTTCGGTCGTCGATCTCGCTCCCGGCTGGGATCGGTGGCCGATCGACCCGGTGTGGCTGCCGGACGGGTCGGGGGTACTGGTCACCGCGGACGACGACGGCCGGTCCCCGATCTTCGTCGTGCGTGTGGGCGCGGAGCCGCGTCGGCTGACGAACACGAACGACGCGTACACCCACGTCCACGTGTCCTCGGACGGAACCAGGGTGCTGGCCCTCGCCGCGTCGTATCTGGCCGCCCCGCATCCGGTCTCGATCGACCTGTCCGACGGCACCGTCGACGACCTCGACACCTCCGTCGACCGCTGTCCGGTGCCCGGAACTCTCACCGAGATCGACACCGTCGTCGACGACGGTGCTCGGGTGCGCGGCTGGCTTGCACTGCCCGAGGGTGCCTCGGACGCGGCACCCGCACCTCTGCTGCTGTGGGTTCACGGTGGCCCGCTCGGCTCGTGGAACACCTGGTCGTGGCGGTGGAATCCGTGGCTGATGGTCGCGCGCGGGTACGCCGTGCTGCTGCCGGACCCGGCGCTGTCCACCGGGTACGGCCAAGAGTTCGTACAGCGCGGCTGGGGAGCGTGGGGCAAAGCTCCGTTCACCGATCTGATGGCGTTGACCGACGTCGCGGTCGCGCTACCCGAGATCGACGAGAACCGCACCGCGGCGATGGGCGGATCTTTCGGCGGCTACATGGCCAACTGGATCGCCGGACACACCGATCGGTTCGACGCCATCGTCACCCATGCGAGCCTCTGGGCGCTCGATCAATTCGGCCCGACGACCGATGCGCCGTGGTACTGGGCGCGGGAAATGTCTCCGGAGATGGCGGTCGAGAACTCCCCACACCTGTTCGTCGCGGACATCGCGACGCCGATGCTGGTGATCCACGGCGACAAGGACTATCGCGTGCCCATCGGCGAGGGCCTACGGCTGTGGTACGAACTGCTCAGCGAATCCGGCCTGCCCGCCGACGACGAGGGCAACACCGAGCATCGTTTTCTCTACTTCCCGGCCGAGAACCATTGGATTCTGAGTCCTCAGCACGCCAAGGTCTGGTACGAGGTGGTGCTGGCATTCCTGGCCCAGCACGTGCTGGGCGAGAGGGTGTCGATGCCCCGAATCCTCGGCCACTAGAATCGACCGGTGACCAGTTCAGCGCCAGAGCACTCAGAGAACCCCGCCGATTCGATCGACCTGCCCAAGAGCTGGGATCCCAGTGCGGTCGAGGCGGAGCTGTACCGGTCCTGGGTCGACGCCGGGTACTTCGAAGCCGACGCGACCAGCGGCAAGCCGCCCTATTCCATAGTGCTGCCCCCGCCCAACGTCACCGGCAGCCTGCACATGGGCCACGCTCTCGACCACACGCTGATGGACGCGCTCAGTCGTCGCAAGCGGATGCTCGGGTACGAGGTGCTGTGGTTGCCGGGCATGGACCACGCGGGTATCGCCACGCAGACCGTCGTGGAGAAACAACTCGCCGCCGACGGAAAGACCAAGGAAGAGTTCGGACGCGAGGCGTTCATCGACAAGGTCTGGGACTGGAAGCGTGAATCCGGCGGAACCATCGGTGGGCAGATGCGACGCATCGGCGACGGTGTCGACTGGAGTCGAGAGCGTTTCACCATGGACGACGGCCTGTCCGAGGCCGTCCAGACCATGTTCAAGCGGATGTTCGACGACGGTTTGATCTACCGCGCCGAGCGACTGGTCAACTGGTCGCCGGTGCTGCAGACCGCCATCTCCGACATCGAGGTCAAGTTCGAGGACGTCGACGGCGAACTGGTGTCGCTGCGATACGGCTCGCTCGACGATGCCGAGCCACACGTCATCGTCGCGACCACCCGAGTCGAAACGATGCTCGGCGACACCGCAGTCGCGGTCCACCCCGACGACGAACGGTACAAGGCTCTCGTCGGCACCACCCTCGAGCACCCGTTCACCGGACGGCAGATCCCGATCATCGCCGACGACTACGTGGACCCCGAGTTCGGCACCGGCGCAGTGAAGATCACCCCGGCACACGATCCCAACGACTTCGAGATGGGCGTGCGGCACTCGTTGCCGATGCCCTCGATCATGGACAAGGCAGGCCGGATCACCGATACCGGAACGCAATTCGACGGTATGGATCGCTTCGAGGCGCGCGTGAAGGTGCGTGAAGCACTCGCCGAGCAGGGCCGCGTCGTCGCCGAGAAGCGCCCCTACCTGCACAGCGTCGGCCACTCCGAGCGCAGCGGCGAGCCGATCGAGCCACGTCTGTCGCTGCAGTGGTGGGTCAAGGTCGACACCCTGGCGAAGGCGGCCGGTGACGCAGTGCGTAACGGCGACACCGTCATTCATCCCAAGAGTCAGGAACCGCGCTGGTTCGCCTGGGTCGACAACATGCACGACTGGTGCATCTCGCGTCAGCTGTGGTGGGGTCATCGGATTCCGATCTGGTACGGACCCGACGGCGAGACCGTCTGCCTCGGACCGGGGGAGACGCCACCCGAGGGCTGGGAGCAGGATCCCGACGTCCTCGACACCTGGTTCTCGTCCGGGCTGTGGCCCTTCTCGACGATGGGGTGGCCCGACGCCACGGCCGATCTCGAGAAGTTCTATCCCACCGGTGTTCTCGTGACCGGATACGACATCCTGTTCTTCTGGGTCGCCCGCATGATGATGTTCGGCACCTACGTCGGAGCGGACGACGCGATCACCGCAGCCAAGCAGGGGCCGCAGGTTCCGTTCCGAGATGTGTTTCTGCACGGCCTGATTCGGGACCAGTTCGGCAAGAAGATGTCGAAGTCGCGAGGTAACGGCATCGATCCTCTCGACTGGGTCGATCGTTTCGGTGCCGACGCGCTGCGCTTCACGCTCGCTCGCGGCGCGAACCCCGGTGCCGACATGTCGGTCGGCGAGGATCACGCGCAGTCCTCGCGCAACTTCGCCAACAAGCTGTTCAACGCAACGAAGTTCGCGTTGATGAACGGCGCGGCACCGGCAGATCTCCCGTCGCGGTCCGAGCTGACCGACGCCGACCGTTGGATCCTCGACCGACTCGAACAGGTTCGGGCAGAGGTGGATTCGGCGTTCGACCGTTACGAGTTCAGCAAGGCCTGCGAGGCGCTCTATCACTTCGCCTGGGACGAGGTCTGCGACTGGTACCTCGAGATCGCCAAGGTGCAGTTCGCCGACGACGCCATCGCCGTCACCACGCGCGGGGTACTCGGCAACGTTCTCGACGCCTTGTTGCGATTGCTGCATCCGGTGATTCCGTTCGTCACCGAAACGCTGTGGAAGGTGCTCACCGGCGGCGAGTCGCTGGTGATCGCCGCGTGGCCCACTGCCTCCACCGATTCGCTGGATTCTGTTGCCGCACAGCGCATCGAAGACATGCAACGACTCATCACCGAAATTCGCCGGTTCCGCAGTGATCAGGGACTCAAGCCGTCCCAGAAGGTGGCGGCCCGCATCGTCGGAGTCTCCGAATCGGATCTGGACGGGCAGATTTCGGCGGTCACCGCACTGGCTCGACTGACCGAGCCGGCCGAGGACTTCGCGGCGACGGCGTCGGTCGAGGTGCGTCTGAGCAAGGCCACCGTGGTCGTCGAACTCGACACCTCGGGCACCGTCGACCTGGTCGCTGAGCGGGCCCGACTCGTGAAGGATCTCGCGGCTGCGGAGAAGGAACTTGCGCAGACCACCGGCAAGCTCGGCAACGAAGCGTTTCTCGCGAAGGCACCGGATGCGGTGGTGGACAAGATCAGAACACGCCAGACGATCGCAGGCGAAGAGATCGCCCGCATCACGGCGCGGCTCGAATCGATGGGAACCTAAGTGACCGAATCCGACGAGGCCCTGCCCCTGCCTCCGCCGAGCCCGGTCGATCTGGCCGAGCTCGCACTCGTGGAGGCCGAGCTCGACAAGCGTTGGCCCGAAACGAAGATCGAGCCGTCGACGGCTCGGATCTCGGCGCTGATGGACCTGCTCGGCTCGCCGCAGAGGGCGTACCCGTCGATTCACGTCGCGGGCACGAACGGCAAGACCTCGGTGACCCGCATGATCGATGCGCTCCTCACCGCGTTCCATCGGCGCACAGGCCGCACCACAAGTCCGCACCTGCAGATGGCGACCGAGCGGATCAGCATCGACGGCCGGCCCATCTCGCCGCGGCTCTACGTCGACACCTACAACGAGATCGCTCCGTTCGTGGACATGATCGACGCGCAGTCCGAGGCTGCGGGCGGACCCCGCATGAGCAAGTTCGAGGTGGTCACGGCCATGGCGTTCGCGGCGTTCGCCGAGGCCCCGGTCGAGGTTGCCGTCATCGAGGTCGGACTCGGCGGGCGTTGGGACGCCACCAACGTCGTCGACGGCGAGGTTGCCGTCATCACCCCGATCGGCCTCGATCACGTCGAGTTCCTCGGCGACGATCTCGCGACGATCGCGGGAGAGAAGGCGGGGATCATCAAGAAGGCACCGGAATCGCTGGTGCCGCGCGATACCGTCGCGATTCTGGCGAAGCAGCAGCCCGAGGTGTCCGAGGTCCTGCTGAGGGCGGCGGTACAGGCGGACGCTGCGGTGGCCCGAGCCGGATCGGAATTCACCGTCCTCGGCAGGCAGATCGCCGTGGGAGGCCAGCAACTGGAACTGCAGGGGCTCGGCGGGGTGTACACCGACGTCTTCCTTCCCCTGCACGGCGAGCATCAGGCGCACAATGCCTCACTCGCACTCGCGGCGGTGGAGGCCTTCTTCGGTGCGGGTCCGGATCGTCAACTCGATCAGGACACCGTGCGCGGCGCGTTCGCAACGATGGTCAATCCGGGTCGACTCGAGCGGGTGCGCAACGCCCCGACGGTGTTTCTCGATGCCGCGCACAACCCGCACGGGGCAGCAGCGCTCGCCGCTGCCCTCACCGACGAATTCGATTTCCGCAAACTCGTCGGCGTCGTCAGTGTCATGGCGGACAAGGATGTCGGTGCAATCCTCGACGCGCTGGAGCCGGTGTTCGACGACATCGTCGTCACCCACAACGGGTCGGCGCGGGCGATGGACGTGGACGCGTTGGCCGACATCGCGGTGGCCAAATTCGGCGACGAACGCGTCGTGGTGGCGTCGACCCTGCCCGATGCGCTGGAAACGGCGATCGGGTTGGCCGAGGAAGTTGCCGAGCCGGGTGAGGCCGTGTCCGGTGCCGGAGTCGTGGTGACCGGATCCGTGGTGACCGTCGGTGCAGCCCGCACTCTGTTCGGAAAGGACCCCGCGTGAGCGAGACAGAGTTCAGACCACCCACGAACGATCCGTGGAAGGGGTTCCGCGGTGTCTGTGCAGGAACGTTGGTACTCGAAGCCATCGTCGTTCTGCTCTCGCTGCCTGTGGTGGCCGTCGTGGGCGGCGGTGCAACGTGGTTTTCGACCACGTACATCGTTCTCCTCGCGGTCGCGATGATCGCAGGCGCCGGCAAGCAGGGTGAGCCCTGGGCGATGAAGTTCAATCTGATTCTGCAAGTGTTCGTTCTGTTCGGAACGGTGTTCCATCTGTCCATCGGCATCGTCGGCCTGATCTTCATCGCCGTGTGGCTGTATCTGCTGTACCTGCGCCGTGACATCACCGAGCGAATCCGACGTGGGATGCTGCCGGGGCAACGCGACTGACAGGGGAAACCTGTCGGTTTCGGCGATGCGGCGCGCGCCGCATCGCTGTGTTCCATTACTGTTCTCGACGTGACCGACCGCACCCTTGTACTGATCAAGCCCGACGGAGTTGCCCGGCGTTACGTAGGAGAGATCCTCGGCCGCGTGGAGAAGAAGGGTCTGAGCATCGTCGCACTCGAGCTCAAGACCGTCTCCCGCGAACTGGCCTCGGCTCACTATGCGGAGCACGAGAGCAAGCCGTTCTTCCCCGAGCTGCTCGAGTTCATCACGTCCGGACCGGTGGTGGCCGCAGTTCTCGAAGGCCCCCGCGCCATCGCTGCGTTCCGCCAGATCGCAGGCGGCACCGACCCCGTCGCCAAGGCGGTTCCCGGCACCATCCGTGGTGACCTCGCCCTCGACGGTCAGCAGAATCTGGTGCACGGATCGGATTCCGTGGAATCGGCCGAGCGCGAGATCGCACTCTGGTTCCCCGGCCTCGCCTGACCGTTCCGCCTTCGACACGAAAAGCAGCACTTCCTTCCGGCCACGCCGCATCCGCTCGGAACCCGAACGGTGCGGCGTGGCGAGTACGCATCACAGCGTGTGGGATACTCGACAACAGATCGACTTCACTGCACCAGTACGTACAGGTTTCACGCTCCACCCGAAGCCAAGGCTTCACCGAAGTTCGCTAGTCCGGTGTGGTGTATCGATCGGATGACTGTCGTCTATCCGCTGCCCGTCATCGCAGATGCTCGAACGAGAGACAGGCTCGTTCGCGTTCTTGCTTGATGATCAGGCGCTCGGATCGCCGGTACACCACCATCCAGCCAGGCACCGCACACGCTGTCGTCGACCACCGAGAACTACGAAGTGGTCATCGGCTCGGGTGCGGAGCGAGACCGAACAGCTGACGTCCAACCCGACGTGAGTACACAAGGATTGCCCTCGCGTGGCCGCGTCACACCCGAAGTCGGATGGACGCGCCCGGGGGCCCGAGGAGACTACGTGGCCGATCAAAGCCCGCCCGAAGATGTACAGAACGCAAACGCAGGTCGTACGGAGCCTCCCGGCACGGTGTCGTCTGTGGAAACCGACGCGGTGTCGTCGGCGCAACCCGACACGATCGAGCTGCCGACCAGGCTGCGCGTGCACGCTCTGGCAAAGATTCTGGGCGTCACCAGCAAGCAGTTGCTGGTCACCCTCGGTGAGCTCGGTATCGAAGCGCGCAGTGCACAGTCGAGCCTGAGCCGTGACGTCGCTGAGTCCGTTCGTGACTCGGTCAACGCGCCCACAGCGCCCACCGGGCAGACAGTCGAGTCGTCGACTGCCGCGCAGCCGGAGCCGGTTGCGGAGGAACCCGTCGACGCACCCGCCGTCGAGGCCCCGTGGTCCGAGCCGCAGCTGTTCACCAGCGCGCCCGCTCCGGAGCCGGAGGCCGATCGGTCCGCGGCAACGACCGACCAGCCCACCGCGACGACGTTCGCCACCCCGCTGTTTCTGCAGCCCGCAGCCGTGGACGCCCCAGCGACGGAATCGGCGGAGTCACCGGCGGAGCCCCCGGCGCGCCGTCGCCGCAGCCGCAAGGCAGCGCCCAAGGACGAGGTCGCCAGCACCGACACCAGCGCGGACACCGACGGCAGTGAGTCCGCGGTGACGTCGGAGACCGCTGCACCCGAGACCTCTGCACCCGAGACCTCTGCAGTCTCGACCGACCGGTCCTCTTCCGAGGCCGACGAGTCGACCGCTGCCGAGGGGGCGACCGACGGTGACGGGGACGACGATCAATCTCAGCCTCGACGCCGCCGCCGTGGCCGCCGTGGTCGCGGCCGCGGCCGCGGCGAGCAGTCCTCGGACGAGTCGAACGACGACAATTCCGAAGACGATTCCGACGGCGACTCGGAGACCACCGATTCGGCCGACACAGAATCGACCGATTCCGACTCGGACGAGTCCTCGTCGAGTGACGAGCAGCAGTCGAACTCGGGACGACGCTCGCGTCGATCGCGCACTCGCAGCCGTACCTCGGACCGGCAGAACTCCGATTCGACGGATTCCTCCGACGACACGCGCACCGCGGACTCCTCGGCCGAGGACGGCGACGACGAGTCCGATTCGGGTGCCCAGGACAATTACGACGACTCCGACAACGGCGGTTCGGACGGAGACGGCTCGAGCCGTCGTCGTCGACGCCGTCGCCGGCGCAAGACCGGAGCAGAGGCCGCTGCCGAGGGCGCGTCGTCCGAGGACGATCCGCCCAACACCGTCGTGCACGAGCGCGAGCCGCGCAACAAGAGCCGGGCACCCCGGGACGAGGTCCAGGGAATCACGGGCTCGACGCGTCTCGAGGCCAAGCGCCAGCGCCGCCGCGACGGGCGCGATGCCGGTCGTCGTCGGCCGCCGATCCTCACCGAGTCCGAGTTCCTGGCTCGCCGCGAATCCGTCGACCGCGTCATGGTCGTGCGTGAGAAGGCAACTCCGGATCACCCGCTGACCACTCAGGTTGCCGTGCTCGAAGACGGTGTGCTCGTCGAGCACTTCGTCACCAGCAGTGCCACCGCGTCGATGGTCGGCAACGTCTACCTGGGCCGCGTGCAGAACGTGCTGCCCAGTATGGAAGCAGCCTTCATCGACATCGGGCGTGGCCGCAACGGCGTGCTGTACGCGGGCGAGGTCAACTGGGACGCTGCGGGGTTGGGCGGAAACTCACGGAAGATCGAGCAGGCGCTCAAGCCCGGCGATCAGGTTCTCGTCCAGGTCAGCAAGGACCCGGTGGGGCACAAGGGTGCTCGCCTGACCACGCAGCTGTCGCTCGCGGGTCGATTCCTCGTCTACGTGCCCGGTGGAAGTTCCACCGGCATCAGCCGCAAGCTGCCCGACACCGAGCGCAAGCGTCTCAAGGAGATCCTCCGCGACATCGTGCCTCCCGAGGCCGGCGTCATCATCCGCACCGCAGCGGAGGGCGTCAGCGAAGAAGAGCTCGCACGCGACGTGACTCGCCTGCAGGCGCAGTGGGCCAGCATCGAAGAACGCTCGGCCAACGCCGAAACCGGCAAGGGCGTGCAACCACAGACGCTGTACGAAGAGCCCGACATGCTCGTCAAGGTCATCCGTGACCTGTTCAACGAGGACTTCTCCAAGCTCGTCATCGAGGGCGACAAGGCGTGGACGACGACGTCGAACTACGTCGAGACCGTGGCCCCCGACATGATGGAGCGGCTGCACCGATACGAGGCCGACGGCAGTTCCGTCGACGTCTTCGCCGCGCACCGCATCGACGAGCAGCTGGCCAAGGCCCTCGATCGCAAGGTCTGGCTGCCGTCCGGCGGCACCCTGGTGATCGATCGCACCGAGGCGATGACCGTCGTCGACGTCAACACCGGCAAGTTCACCGGCTCGGGAGGCAATCTCGAAGAGACGGTCACTCGGAACAACATCGAGGCCGCCGAGGAAGTCGTGCGCCAGATGCGGCTGCGAGACATCGGCGGCATGATCGTCGTCGACTTCATCGACATGGTGCTCGAGTCCAACCGCGATCTCGTACTCCGACGACTCACCGAGTCCCTCGGACGCGACCGGACTCGCCACCAGGTCTCCGAGGTGACCTCGCTCGGTCTGGTGCAGATGACTCGCAAGAAGCTCGGCACGGGGCTCGTCGAGGCGTTCTCCACCACGTGTGAGCACTGCCAGGGTCGTGGCATCGTCGTGCACCCGTTCCCCATCGACGCCAAGCCGGACAACGACGGCGGTCGGTCGAACTCGTCGCGTTCGGAATCGGGCAACTCGGGAACCAGCAGCAGGCGTCGTCGTGGCAAGGACAACAAGGCCGACGGCAACGAGCGGGCCTCCTCGAACGATCGTGCCGGTGCGGCAGACGGTCAGGAACACCCCGTGGTCGATCCGTCGATCAAGCGGGCGCATCCGGTGGCACTGGCCATGGCGGCGCACCACGACGACGTGGTGGCCGACGTCAGCCCCGCCGATGTCGAGACACCGGCCCCCGAAGCTCCAGGCGGCGACGCCGAGGTGACCGTGGTCTCCGCCGACGATGTGGAGGTTGCGGCCGCTGCGGTCGCCGACGCGGAGACGAACGTCACGGGAGCCGATGCGGCCACCGAGACCGAGGCCGACCAGCCTTCCGTCGAGCCGGCGGCACCGAAGGCTCGACGCGGACGGCGGGTGGCGCGCAAGGCAGCCGCGCCGACCGGCACAGCGCCCGACGCGGGCATGGTGATCGTCGTTCCTGTCGCGGACGACTCCGCGGACGCCACGGCCTCCGACCAGGCGGGGACGGCACCCGACGAGGCGGCGGCTCCGCTCACGGCGGCGGCCGAGCAGTCCGTGGAGCCGGTGGAGGTGCAGGCGGCACGTCCTCGTAGACGGCGCGCAGCAGCGCGGCCTGCGGGGCCTCCGGTGGACATCGATGCCTAGCAGCGCGGGGCAGTTTGACCCTGGCCGTCTCTCTGCCGTAACCTTGATAAGTCGCTCCCGGTGACACCGTTCTGCTGTGCCGTAGTGGCCTTGCAGGAAACAACGGTTCTCGAGCGGGCCTAGGTGAACATCGCCGTGGCCGGCCGATAGGGAGCAAGCAAACACGTTTTACCAGACCAGTCGTGTTGCCATGCGCAACGCGAGCAAGTTCGAAGAAGCAAGGGGTAGCCCTCCGATGGCAACGTACGCGATCGTCAAGACCGGCGGAAAGCAGTACAAGGTCGCTGTTGGTGATCTCGTCAAGGTCGAGAAGATCGAGGGAGCGCCCGGCACTGCTGTCTCGCTTGCTCCGGTCCTCGTCGTAGACGGATCCGACCTGACCACAGATGCAGACAAGCTGGCGAAGATCTCGGTCGCCGGTGAGATCGTCGAGCACACCAAGGGCCCGAAGATCCGCATCCACAAGTTCAAGAACAAGACCGGATACCACAAGCGTCAGGGACACAGGCAGAAGCTCACTGTCCTCAAGGTCACCGGCATCAAGTAACCAGGTCCCCGCAGGACTTGAGTTCTTCCAAGCTGATTCACCCCGAGGAGGGTATGCAACATGGCACATAAGAAGGGCGCATCAAGCTCCCGTAACGGTCGCGACTCGAATGCTCAGCGCCTCGGCGTCAAGCGTTTCGGCGGCCAGACCGTAGGCGCAGGCGAGATCCTGGTTCGTCAGCGCGGCACGCACTTCCACCCCGGCGTCAACGTCGGCCGTGGCGGCGACGACACCCTGTTCGCACTCGCCCCCGGCGCAGTCGAGTTCGGTGCCAAGCGCGGTCGCAAGACCGTGAACATCGTTCCGGTTGCTGTAGAGGCCTAGTCCTTCTGCAGCGCTGGCGCTCACGATGGCCGACGCGACCGGGCAACTGCTCGTGTCGACCATCCACGGCGTACGTTCACAGCTCCCGATAGGGGCGGACCAGGGTCATGAGACCGGTCCGCCCCTATCGCTTTTTTCTCCCGCTTTCTCTTTTACGAAAGGATCGAAGACAGCTATGTCACGATTCATCGACCGCGTGGTGCTGCACGTCAGCGCCGGCAAAGGTGGCAACGGCTGCTCTTCGGTTCACCGCGAGAAGTTCAAGCCTCTCGGCGGCCCGGACGGCGGTAACGGAGGGCAGGGCGGCGGAGTCGTGTTCGTCGTCGACAGCAACGTCCATACTCTGCTCGACTTCCACTTCTCCAGCCATGCCAAGGCAGGCAACGGAACTCAGGGCATGGGTGGCAACCGTGAGGGTGCCAACGGCGAGGACCTGATTCTCAAGGTTCCCGACGGCACCGTCGTGCTCGACAAGAAGGGCAACGTGCTCGCCGACATGATCGGCGAGGGAACACGTTTCGACGCCGCTCCCGGCGGCCGCGGCGGCCTCGGCAACGCAGCTCTGGCTTCGAAGGCTCGACGGGCACCCGGATTCGCGCTGCTTGGCGAAGAGGGCATCGAACGCGAGCTCGTCCTCGAACTCAAGTCCGTCGCAGACGTGGGCCTCGTCGGTTTTCCGTCGGCCGGTAAGTCGTCGCTGGTCTCGGTGCTGTCCGCAGCGAAGCCGAAGATCGCCGATTACCCCTTCACCACACTGGTGCCCAACCTCGGCGTGGTCTCCAGCGGAGACACCACCTTCACCGTCGCAGACGTTCCCGGGCTGATCCCCGGCGCGAGTCAGGGCCGAGGTCTCGGTCTCGACTTCCTGCGTCACCTCGAACGGTGTGCCGTTCTCGCGCACGTCGTCGACTGCGCCACACTGGATCCCGGCCGCGATCCGATCTCCGACGTCGATGCCCTCGAAGCCGAGTTGGCCGCGTACAAGCCGGCGCTGTCCGGAGACGCCAGCCTCGGCGATCTGGCCGATCGGCCCCGCATCGTGGTGTTGAACAAGGCCGACATTCCCGAGGGTGCCGAGCTGGCCGAGATGGTCACCGCTGAGTTCGAGTCCCGTGGCTGGCCCGTGTACACCATCTCCGCGGTGACGCGTGCCGGTCTCAAGCCGCTGACGTTCGCATTGGCCAAGCTCGTCGAGGAGTACCGCACCGCGCATCCGGCTCCCGAGCCGCGGCGTCAGGTGCTACGCCCGGTCGCTCGGAACGACGACAGCTTCAAGGTCGTCAAGGATCCGGACATCCCGGACGGCTTCATCGTTCGCGGTACCCGACCCGAGCGTTGGGTGCGTCAGACGCAGTTCACAAACGACGAGGCCGTCGGCTACCTCGCCGACCGCCTCGCGCGGCTCGGAGTCGAGGACGCACTCATCAAGGCCGGCGCTCAGCCCGGTGCTTCGGTCACCATCGGCGACGTGTCGTTCGACTGGGAGCCGCAGACTCCGGCCGGTGTCGAGATCACGATGACAGGCCGTGGCACCGATGCCCGTCTCGATCAGGTCGAGCGCATCGGCGCATCCGAACGCAAGCATGCCCGCCAGGTACGTCGCGGGCTCGATACCGAACAGGAGTAGACGTGGCGGCGGTGCGTGAATCCGATTCGCTCGCAGAGGCTCTCACCGATACCCGTCGCACGATCGCCGATGCCAAGCGCATCGTGGTCAAGATCGGTTCCTCGGCGCTCACCAGCCTCGACACCGGTCTGGATCTGACTCGACTCGATCTGCTCGCCGACGCCATCGAGTCTCGGATGCGCAGCGGCACCGATGTGGTGGTCGTGTCCTCCGGTGCGATCGGCGCAGGGATGGCACCGTTGGGCCTGACCAAGCGTCCACGGGACCTGGCCACCAAGCAGGCTGCTGCGAGCGTCGGTCAACTCGCTCTGGTTCATGCGTGGAGCTCGTCGTTCCACCGGTACGGGCGCACGGTCGGACAGGTTCTGCTGACCGCCGAGGACATCGCGCGGCGAACCAACCACCGCAACGCTCAGCGCACCCTGGATCGGTTGCGCTCACTCGGTGCCGTGGCGATCGTCAACGAGAACGACACGGTCGCCACCGCAGAGATCCGGTTCGGTGACAACGATCGCCTGGCTGCTCTGGTCGCCCACCTCGTCGGTGCGGACGCACTGTTCCTGCTCTCGGACGTGGACGGGTTGTACGACGGTGATCCCCGCAAGGGCAGAGCGACACTGATCCCGGAAGTGACCAGCCCCGAGGATCTCGACGGTGTCGTCGCCGGTTCGGGGGGAGCGCTCGGCACCGGCGGAATGGCCTCCAAGCTGTCCGCTGCGCGTCTCGCGGCCGACGCCGGAGTACCGGTGCTGCTGGCTGCGGCATCCGATGCCGCTCATGCGCTGACGACGTCCGCGGTGGGTACCGCTTTCGCTGCCCGGCCGACGCGGTTGTCGGCGCGCAAGTTCTGGGTCCGTCATGCTGCCGATGCTGCGGGAGAACTGCACCTCGACGCCGGGGCCGTGCGTGCCGTGGTGGAGCGGCGACGATCGTTGTTGTCCGCTGGTATCACGTCGGTGACGGGAGCTTTCCACGGCGGCGACGTGGTCTCGTTGGTCGACCATGCGGGCGTACTGGTGGCTCGCGGAGTCGTCGGATACGACTCGGGGGAACTCGCCGGGATGCTCGGGCGGTCGACAGGGGAGTTGGCCGCAGAGCTACAGCGCCCGGTGGTTCATGCCGACGATCTGGTTCCTGCCTGATCGACGTCGTCGGCCAACGCGGTCGCTACCTCGGAACAGCCGGCGTGCAGTGTGAGAGAAGCGAATTCGTCGCCCCGAGTGGTGCCGCGGTTGACGATGACGATGGGCTTCGACGTCTTGGACGCGTGTCTGACGAACCGCAGGCCCGACATCACGGTCAGTGAGGATCCGAGCACCAGCAGCGCGTCGCTTCGGTCGACGAGATCGTATGCCTCGGCCACGCGCGGTTTGGGCACGCTCTCACCGAAGTAGACGATGTCGGGTTTGAGTATGCCCGAACATGATTCGCAGTCGACCATGCGGAAGTGCGCGGTCGAGGAAATGATCGCGTCGGCATCGGGGGCGATCTCGACGCCGTCCGCGGGCGCAACGGACTCGAGAAAACCGGGATTGGCGCGATCGAGTCGGCGGGCCAACTCGAAACGCGAGATCAACCGCTCGCAGTTCAGGCAGCGAACTCGGGCGTAGACGCCGTGCAGGTCGATGACGCGTCGGCTGCCCGCCTTGGTGTGCAACATGTCGACGTTCTGGGTGATGATCCCGGTGACGACGCCTGCCCGTTCGAGTCGGGCGAGAGCTCGGTGGCCGTCGTTGGGCACGGCGGCGTCCATGTGTCGCCACCCGACATGGTTGCGTGCCCAGTAATGCCGACGGAATTCGGCGTCACCGATGAACTGCTGGAACGTCATCGGGTTTCGAGGCGGTGACTGCGGACCGCGGTAATCGGGAATCCCGGAGTCGGTGGACATGCCCGCGCCGCTGACGACGGTGACAGTCTTCCCGTCGAGCAGGGAAGTCAGCTGCTCGTACGGTGCCGCGGACACAGGGGTTGCATTCACTTCGTCCAGGATAGCGATCCATCGCCGGATGGGCACCGTAGATGCGCCAACGGCCCGCACCGACCTGGATAGCGTCGGTGCGGGCCGTGAGGACGTGCCAGTGTTACGCGGGTACCTCGACGAGGGGGTACACACCGTTCTCGTCGTGCGTCTCGTTGCCGACGACGGGAGGGTTGAACACGCAGAGCATGCGCATCTGGGTGCGCGGCTCTACCGTATGGCGCTCGTGTCCGTTGAGCAGGTACATCGATCCCGCACCGAGCTCGTAGGTCTCGCCGGTCTCGCGGTCCGTGAGCGTTCCCTCGCCCTCGATGAGCCAGACGGCCTCGACGTGATTGGCGTAGTGGAAGTTGTTCACCGTGCCGGCCTGGATCGTCGTCTCGTGGAACGAGAATCCGACCTTGTCGCCGCCGAGAATGATTCTCTTGCTGCGCCAGTTGCCGTCTTCGCTCGAGATGTCGCGGTCGGTACCGGTGATCTCCTGCGTGGTGCGAACGATCATGTCGATGTCCTCCTTCGATATCGGTGCGTGCGAACGGGTCTCTAGGAGAGGACCTTCGCGACGGCACTTTCGATGATGTCCAGGCCGCGATCGAGCTCGTCGATCGTCGTGGTCAGCGGGGGAAGCAGCTTGACGACCTCGTCCTTGGGGCCGGCGGTCTCGACGAGCAGACGCTCGTCGTAGCACAGCTGAGACACCTTGCCGGCGAGTTCTGCGTCGTCGAACACCAGGGCCTGAACCATGCCACGGCCGCGGGTGGAGATGCCGTCGAACTTGGCGCACAGCTTCATGAACCGGTCCTGGATGTGCTCGCCCTTGACGAGGGTTTCCTTCTCGAACTTGTCGTCGGACCAGTAGTGATCGATTGCGGCCTTCGCCGTGACGAACGACGGGTTGAACCCGCGGAAGGTGCCGTTGTGCTCGCCCGGTGCCCAGACGTCCAGCTCGGGCTTGAACAGAGTCAGTGCCAGCGGCATGCCGTAGCCGCCGATGGACTTGGACAGCGTGACGATGTCCGGGGTGATGCCGGCTTCCTCGAACGAGAAGAACTGGCCGGTGCGTCCGCAGCCCATCTGCACGTCGTCGACGATCAGCAGGATCTCACGGCGCGAGCACAGCTCGGCCAGGGCGCGCAGCCACTCGGGGCGCGCGACGTTGATGCCGCCCTCACCCTGGATGGTCTCCACGATCACTGCGGCCGGGCGGTTGAAACCGCTGCCGGAGTCGTCGAGCACGCGCTCGAACCACTGGAAGTCCTCGGTGACGCCGCCGAAGTAGTTGTCGTACGGCATCGGAGTGGTGTGCACCAACGGAATCCCGGCTCCCGCTCGCTTCATCGAGTTGCCGGTGACCGACAGCGCGCCGAGGGTCATGCCGTGGAATGCGTTGGTGAAGTTGATGATCGCCTCGCGGCCGGTGACCTTGCGAGCAAGCTTGAGTGCGGCCTCGACGGTGTTGGTGCCCGTCGGCCCGGGGAACTGAACCTTGTAGTCCAGGCCGCGGGGATCGAGGATGTTCTTCTTGAACGACTCGAGGAACTCGCGCTTGGCGACGGTGGACATGTCGAGTCCGTGGGTGATGCCATCGCTGGTGATGTAGTCGACCAGCGCGCTCTTGATCATGTCGTTGTTGTGGCCGTAGTTGAGAGCGCCTGCGCCACCGAAGAAGTCGAGGTAGTCGTTGCCGTTCTCGTCGGTGATGACCGAGTTCTTCGCGGTGGTGAACACGGCGGGCCACTGGCGGCTGTAGCTGCGCACGCCGGACTCGACGGTCTCGAATACATCGGGCTTCTCTGTTGTCACGGTGTTCTTTTCGGTCATGTTCTGCTTGTTCCTTTCGTAATTCCGCGACGCGTCGGGGCCTACTGTGTAGAGCTCCTCGGCTTCGTGGCTATCAGGGAAATCGTTGGGCGCGAACAAATCCGACCTGACGATATCGGTGCCCCGCTTGCGTGCGAGGCTCGTGAAGGTTGCGATCGACGCTTCGTTGTCCGGGCTGATCGTCGTTTCCAGATGCGTGATGCCCTGTGGCTCGAGGCGGTCGAGCAGCTCCATCAGCATGCGACCGGCAAGTCCCTTGCCACGCTGGTCCGCATCCACGGCGACCTGCCACACGAACAGTGTGCGCGGGGCGTCTTGGCGGATGTATCCGGTGACGAAACCGACTGCGCGGCCGTCGATGTCGGATACGACGGTGGTGGCCGCAAAATCACGGCACCACAACACGTACGAGTAGCTGGAATTGAGATCCAGAACTCGCGAATCTCTTGCGATCTCCCAGAGCCGGACTCCGTCGGAGATCTGTGGCTTACGAAACTTCACTGCGTCCGGCGCAGTGAGCGGGGTACCTCTCAGCAATGCGGGCTTCATAGGAAATACAAACGTAACAAGGTCGCCGAGGCATATCGAGTGCGCCGGGAAATCGACCCCGGAATCGGACATGCTTCCCCAGGTTAACCCGTCAATGTGATGCTGGTCACTTCATCGGCGCCCGGCTGGCTGTACCCGCAACGACGGAATTCAAACCACTCGCTTCCGACGGACCGCTACTTGGGTGTCGCCAGAGCGAACGGAAGTACCGCTTCGGCACCCGCAGATCGCAGAGCCGACGTGGCGCAGGTGAACGTCCACCCAGTGTCGGTCAGCAGATCGATCAACAGAATCGGCCCTGTCACGGACGATACGTCCGGAACGTCCCAAGAGTCCACCAGCCCGGCGACCCTGAACGCCGAATTGGCCGCCGAGACCGGCGGATGACCAGCCCTGACCTGCATGACACCGAGATCGTCCAATTTTCCGACGGCAGCCAATCGCTCGGCGATCGATCGCACCAGCACCGGATGGGTGGGGGAGTCGAGAGCCAGAACGGCAGTCGGTCGCTGCTTCCAGTCCCAGTTGGCGAGCACGGTGATGCACGCCTTCTCCAATGCGTCGGTGGCCGGAGCATCGGGTGCATCGAGCAAGGCACGCAGCCGGCTGCCCCAGACGAGGTCGGTGAGTCGACCCAGCACGCGCCCGGGTTCGTGTGGGTCGGCGATCTTGCCCGAGAGCGACACCCCCAGCTTCTTCATGCCGCTGGGCCACTGCTTTCTCGGCTGCAGGTCGATGCCCGGCCGGTCCAATCGTGCCCGTGCCGAGTCGACTGCGGCCGCATCCACCGATGCCGACAGGTGCTCACCGGTGCAGTTGTCGCACCGTCCGCACCTGTCGGACTCGCTACCGGGTGCGCCCAGATCCGGGTCGTCGAGCTGCCTCCGCAGGAACTCCATCCGGCAGCCGTCGGTGCCCTGGTAGTCGATCATGGCCTGCTGTTCGCGGTCCCTGGCCTGTTCGAGACGCTCGTAACGTCCCGCGTCGTACGTCCACTGCTCCCCGGTGGCCATCCAGCCGCCACGAACGCGTCTGACCGCGCCGTCGACGTCGAGGACCTTCAGCACCATCTCCAGCCTGCTGCGATTGAGCTCGACCAAGGGCTCCAGCGCCTGCGTCGACTGGGCCTTGTCGGTGTTCAAGGCATCGATGACCTGCCGCACCAGATGCTCGCGGGGGAACGCGACGGAGGCGAAGTAGCTCCAGATCTGGCGATCCTCGTGACCGGGTAGCAGCACCACATCGGCGCGCTCGGTGGCGCGACCGGCTCGGCCGACCTGCTGGTAGTACGAGATCGGGGACGACGGTGCCCCCATGTGCACGACGAAGCCGAGATCGGGCTTGTCGAAGCCCATGCCCAGTGCGGACGTGGCGACGAGGGCCTTGACTCGGTTGGCCAGCAGGTCACCTTCGAGCGATTCGCGCTCGGTCGGATCCGTCTGACCGGTGTACGACGCTACGACGTGGCCCTGATCGGTGAGCAGCGCCGCGAGGTCCTTCGCGGCCGAGACCGTCAGCGTGTAGATGATTCCCGAACCCGGCAGGGTTTTCAGGTGATCGGCGAGCCACGCGGCCCGTTCGGTGGCGTTGTCGATCTTCACCACCGCCATGCGCAGAGAGTCGCGTGCGAGCCCGCCGCGCAGTACCAGCGTGTCGCCGCCGCCGACACCCAGCTGTGCGGCGACGTCGTCCACCACGCGGTCGTTCGCCGTCGCTGTGGTCGCGAGGACGGGGATACCGTCGCGCAACTCGGCGATCAGGGTTCTGATACGTCGATAGTCGGGCCGGAAATCGTGGCCCCAGTCGGAGACGCAATGTGCTTCGTCGACCACGACCAGGCCCGCATCGCCTGCCAGGGACGGCAGCACCTGATCGCGGAAATCCGGATTGTTCAATCGCTCCGGACTGACCAGCAGCACGTCGAGCTCGCCCGAGGCGACCTGCTGATGGATGTCGTCCCACTCGGTCATGTTGCCCGAGTTGATGGTGGCAGCACGGACGCCCGCCCGCTCGGCGGAGGCAACCTGGTTGCGCATCAACGCCAACAGTGGAGAGACGATCACCGTCGGACCGAGTCCCTGTGCGCGAAGCAGTTTCGCCGCGATGAAGTAGACCGCCGACTTGCCCCAACCGGTCCGCTGCACCACCAACGCCCGCCGCCGGTGCACGACGAGGGCCTCGATGGCCGTCCACTGGTCTTCCCGCAGCACCGCAGCCGGGCCGGCGAGTTCGCGCAACAACTCTTCGGCGCTCGCGCGCAAGTTCCCGGTCGTGGGCTCCGTGGTCGTTGTCATAGGCTCCATCGTGCAGCAAGCATCCGACATCCAACGCGGGCCGGTCGGAAACGGTCGGACCGTGCAGCCCGAGAGGACCAGCGGTGATCGATCCCGATTCCGATTCGATGCCGGCCGACCAGGGCCCCGTGCACCGTCACCTCTGGGCACTGGCCGTGGTGTTCGTCGGCGGTGCGGCGGGCACGGCTGTCCGCTACGTGATCGAGGAGCAGCTTCCGCACTCGGCGTCGCAATGGCCGACGGCCACCTTCGGAATCAACATCGCCGGTGCGTTCGTGCTCGGACTTCTGCTCGAGTCGCTGGTTCGCGGCGGGCCCGATGCAGGAGTTCGGCGCAGGTTACGGCTGCTGCTCGGTACCGGTTTCTGCGGCGCGTTCACCACGTACAGCACCTTCGCCCTCGAGACGGTGGACGGGATTCGAGGTGGGTTCACCGGACTGGCAATGGCATACGCAGTGGTCAGCGCGATTCTCGGAATACTTGCAGCCTGGGCTGGAATCGCGTTGGCAGGCAGGGTTATTCGATGATCGCGCTGTGGATCGCGGCGGCCGGCGGTTTGGGGGCAGTCTTTCGCTTCGTCGTCGACGCTGAAGTGAAATCACGTCTCGCGGCGCGGACGAGCTTTCCCTGGGCGACGGTCGGCATCAACGTGTCCGGATCGTTTCTGCTGGGTGTGCTGGCCGGATGGGTGATGTTCCGAGCCGGCTCCACCGACGTTCAAGCCGTCATCGGTACCGGGTTCTGCGGCGGGTACACCACGTTCAGCACGGCGAGTGTCGAAACCGTGCGGTTGCTCCAGCAGGGGCGTCGACGCGATGCCGCCGTCAACGTGACAGTCACCGTGCTCGCGTCCGTAGTCGCGTGCGCAGGCGGCCTGGCGCTCGCGTCGTCGATGTAGGACGGTCGACGCGAGGACGAATTCACGCCTGGCTGACGCGCACCATGTTGCCGGCGGGGTCACGGAATGCCGCGTCGCGCGCACCCCACGGCTGACTCGTCGGCTCCTGCAGAATCTCCGCGGTGCCCGCCGCGCGAATTCGCTCGAAGGCCGCGTCGAGGTCGTCGGCACGAAACAGCAGGCCCGGAAGCTCGCCCTTGGCGAGCAGGGCCGCGATCTGATCGCCGAGTTCCTGCGACCGGCCCGCGTGGGGCTGCGACAGGACGATCTCGATCTCGGGTTGGTCGTCGGTGGACAGAGTGATCCAGCGGTAGCCGTCGTTGGCAACCTCGCTCTTGACCTCGAGTCCCAGAGCGTCGCGATAGAACGCCAACGAGGCATCGGGGTCGTCGGTGTAGACGTGTACGTGGCTCAGTGAAAGTGACATGGGGAAAGGCTAGGACGCTCCGGCCGTCGATGCTTCTTCGATTCTGCTCGGTTCGGTGGCAGCCACAGTGCGGTGCATCGGCCGACCCAGAATCATGGCCGTGCACGTCGGCACCGCCCGGCTGTCACGATGGTCGCGGGCGCGGTATGCGCTCGGCGTCTCGCCGACGATCTCGGTGAACCGCGAACTGAACGATCCGAGACTGGTACAGCCCACCGCGAAGCACGCCTCGGTGACGGTCACATCGCCGCGGCGCAGCAAGGCCTTGGCGCGTTCGATCCGTCGAGTCATCAGATGCGCGTAGGGCGTCTCGCCGTAGGCCTCGCGGAAGCGGCGACCGAAGTGCGCGGTGGACATCAGTGCCGTGCGGGCCAGCATGGGGACGTCGAGTGGCTCGGCGAATTCGCGATCCATCCGGTCTCGCGCGCGACGTAGAAGTCGAAGCTCGTCGAGGTCGGGGCCATTCATCCTGCGGCCGCATCTCGCAGTGCGTCGATGTCTGCGCGAGTACCCGAGGACGTACTCGCACCAGGCCTCGTCGCGGCGAAAGACCCGGCAGCGCAGGCCCATTCGACTGCCGTTCGCGGTCCGTCGAACCAGGACGCGGCCAGTGCTCCGGCAAATGCATCGCCGGCACCGGTGGTGTCGACGGCGTCGACGCGCGGAGCGGCGACCTCGAACGATTCCGAGCCGCGGTATCGAGCGCCTCTGGCACCGAGGGTGGTGATCACGTGCGCCACTTCGTTCACTCGGTTTCCGAGACGGGCTTCCTCGGCTTCGTTTACCACGAGCACGTCGGTGGCCGCCACCAGTGCGTCGGGCAAATCCTGAACCGGTGACGGGTTCAGCATCGTCACCACGCCGCGAGATCGGGCGTACTCGAATGCGGTCACCACGGTATCGAGCGGAATTTCCAACTGACACAACAGGATAGCGGCATCGGAGATGATGGCGAGGTCGTCGTCGGTGAGGTCCCGAACGTGTTCGTTCGCCCCGGGGACGACGACGATGCTGTTCTCGGCGTGATCGTCGACGGAAATGGCGGCAATTCCGCTCGAACCCGGTGCCGTACGCAGCGCTCGGTCGTCCACGCCCGCGCTGGACAGTGTTCGGCGCAGTGTCTCACCGAATTCGTCGTCTCCGACCGCTCCGATGAACGACACGGGAGCGCCGGCCTTGGCGGCGGCGATGGCCTGGTTCGAGCCTTTGCCGCCCGGTGAGGTGGTGAACGATGTGCCCAGCACTGTTTCGCCGGGGTCGGGCAGGGAGGGGGTCCGGGTGATCAGATCCATGTTGATGCTGCCGAGAACGACGATGCGGGGGTTCGAAGCGGACACCGACGAACTGTATCGCTCCGGCAGCCGGCCCTGACTCCGAACTGCCAATTGCAGATTGTTGACAATCTGAATTCGGTGAGTGACGATGGCACGCATGACAGCGTCGACTCGCACCCACCTCAGCCCGGCACTCAAGCAGGCGACCCCGATCGTCGTCGATCACGGAAAGGGCAGCTGGATCATCGGCACGGACGGGCGCAAGTACCTCGACTTCACCACCGGTATCGGCGTCACCAGTACCGGGCACTGCCATCCCCGCGTGGTCGAGGCCGCGCGCGAGCAGGTGGGCAAGATAATCCACGCGCAGTACACGACCGTCATGCATCAGCCGCTTCTGGCGCTGACCGACAAGCTCGGCGAGGTGTTGCCCGGAGGGCTGGACAGCGTGTTCTACGCGAACTCCGGGTCCGAGGCCGTCGAGGCATCGATTCGGTTGGCGCGCATGGCAACCGGACGGCCCAACATCATCGCCTTTCACGGGGGGTTCCACGGACGCACGGTGGCGGCCGCGTCGTTGACCACCGCGGGCACCAAGTTCCGTTCCGGATTCTCGCCGATCATGGGCGGAGTGCACATCGCACCGTTCCCCTACGCCTTCCGGTACGGCTGGGACATGGACACCGCGGTCGCCTTCGCGCTCAAGGAACTCGACTACCTGCTGATGACGATGTCCAGCCCCGCGGACACCGCTGCGTTCATCATCGAACCGGTACTCGGTGACGGCGGTTACCTGCCCACGCCTCCCGAGTTTCTCGAGGGACTTCGCGAACGGGCGGACACCCACGGGATCGTCCTCATCGTCGACGAGGTCCAAGCAGGAGTCGGGCGCACCGGAAAGTTCTGGGGCCACCAGCATTCGACCATCACACCCGACATCGTCATCACCGCGAAAGGTCTGGCCAGCGGATTCCCGATCTCGGCCATCGCGGCATCGACGGAGTTGATGGGCAAGGCGTGGCCCGGATCGCAGGGCGGCACGTACGGCGGCAATGCCGTCGCCGCTGCCGCGGGTGTCGCCACGCTCGACGTCGTGCGTGAGGAAGGTCTGGTCGACAACGCTGCCGCGCAGGGCCGAGTTCTGCTCGACGGCCTGCTGGCACTGAAGTCCGAGCACTCCGCCATCGGTGATGCACGTGGACTCGGCCTGATGCAGGCACTCGAATTCGTCGACAGCGCAGGCAATCCCGATGCTGCGGCCGCCCTGCGCGTGCAACAGGGTGCGATCGACGAGGGGTTGTTGCTGCTGACCTGCGGCGCGCTCGGCAACGTGGTCCGGATCATCCCGGCGCTGATCGTGAGCGACGACGAGATGCGGCAGGGCCTGGACGCGTTGTCGCGCACGCTGAAGAACGTGCTGTGACGTCTGCTCCGGTGCGGTCCCCGGTGCCGGCACTCGTGCAGCGAGTGCTGGAGATGGGTATCGAGATCGACGATTCGTCTCGACGGCTCGCCGAGTACTCCTACGACGCCTCGAACTACCGAATTCCGCCTGCGGCTGTGGTCTTCCCCCGGAGCGCCGAGGAGGTTGCCTCCGTGATGGTGCTGTGCGGGGCCGCGGGAGTCTCAGTGATCGGCCGCGGCGGCGGAACGTCCATGGCTGGCAACGCGATCGGCCGCGGAATCGTGATCGACTTCTCCCGCCACATGAACCGCGTGATCTCCGTCGACACCGACGCGCGGACCGCGGTGGTGGAGCCGGGAATCGTGATCTCGGAGTTGCAGCGTGAACTGGTGGCGCGCACCTCGGGGACGTTCACCTTCGCACCCGACCCGTCCAGCAAGACACGCGCGACGGTGGGCGGGGCAGTCGGCAACGACGCGTGCGGCAATCACTCGGTGCGCTACGGACGAACAGCCGACCACACGGTGGCCATGGATGTGGTCACCGCCGACGGGCACCTACTCCGGGTGACCCGTAGTGGTGTGGAGGCAGTGCATTCGGAGGATGCGGCGGCGACCGATGCAGCCGAACGTATCTCGCGCGAGTTGCAGTCGCTCGCGGCCGACAACCTCGCGCTCTTCAGAGTCGAGTTGGGCCGCATACCGCGACAGGTGTCCGGATTTCACCTCTCGCATCTACTGCCCGAGAACGGATTCGACGTTGCTCGTGCACTCGTCGGGAGCGAGGGCACGTGCGCGGTGATCGTTTCGGTCACCGTCGCCGTCGTTCCCGTGCCTCCGGCGGCGTTGTTGCTCTGCCTCGGATACGAGAACGTGGTGGCTGCTGCCGCCGACGTGACGGCCATTCTCGAGTTCTCGCCTGCCGCTGTGGAGGGTATCGACGACAACATCGCCCAGACGATGGAGTACCGGCGCGGACCGGATTCCATCCGCGGTCTGCCTGCGGGAAACGCGTGGCTCTACGTCGATCTCGACGGGGCCGATGCGGCCGAGGTCGAGGACAAAGCGGCCCGTCTGCTCGAGGCGCTCGGTCGTCTCGGCCGCGTCAAGGAAGGTCGCATCGTCACCGACCCGGCCGATCGAACAGCGCTGTGGCGAGTACGTGAGGACGGCGCAGGTCTGGCGACTCGACTCGCCAGCGGAGTCGAGTCCTGGGGTGGCTGGGAGGACGCCGCCGTCGCACCCGAGAACCTGTCCGCCTACCTCGCCGACCTGAACTCGCTTCTGGCCGAACACGATCTGACCGGCGTGATGTACGGACACTTCGGTGCCGGCTGCATGCACGTACGCATCACGTTCGATCAGCGCACCGACGCCGGGCGACGGGTGATGTACGACTTCCTGCGCGCCGCCGCGCGGGTGGTGGTCAAGCACGGGGGCAGCCTCTCGGGCGAGCACGGTGACGGCAGGGCCCGGTCGGAACTGCTCCCGGTGATGTACTCACCGCGCATGCTCGACGCCTTCGCGCGGTTCAAGCGCATCTGGGATCCCCGCGGGATTCTGAACCCGGGTTCGATCACCGATCCGGAACCGATGATGGACAACCTCATGCTGCAGGGCATCCCGCAGCGGGAATGGAAGACGACCTTCGATCTGCACCAGATCGGAACGCGGGCAGATCTGGATCCGTTCGTGCACGCCACTCAGTCGTGTGTCGGCGTCGGCAAGTGTCGTACGACGTCGGGAGGCGTCATGTGCCCCAGTTTCCGGGCGACCGGCGACGAAAAGGACTCGACGCGCGGCCGGGCCCGAGTGCTGCAGGAGATGGTGCGCAGTTCGCCGACCGTTGCCGACGGATGGGCATCGAAGGACGTAGCCGAATCGCTCGACCTGTGTCTGTCCTGCAAGGCCTGTTCGTCGGATTGTCCGGTCGGCGTGGACATGGCGACGTACAAGTCCGAGTTCCTCGATCATCACTATGCGGGACGACTGCGGCCGCTCTCGCACTATTCGCTGGGCTGGTTGCCTCGCTGGCTGAAGGTGACACAGCGAACGGCACCGCTGCTCAACCGTCTGCTCACTCCGCGCATCGCCGCGCTGGCGGCTCGACTCGGTGGGCTGACCACCGAGCGGCCGTTGCCGCGCTTCGCGTCGGCGAAGGAACTTGCTGACGAGATACGGATCGGCGGAGGCCGCGCCGCCGACGTGGTGTTGGTCGTCGACACGTTCACCCAGGGTTTTCGGCCCGAGGTCGCGGGCGCGGCGCAGCGCGTGCTCGAGGATTCCGGCCGCAGCACCGAATGCCGGACCGACGTGTGCTGTGGCCTGACCTGGATTTCGACGGGCCAGCTGAAGGCCGCCCGCAAGCACCTCACGAAAGCCGTTGCTGCACTGGACGACGGCACCGACCGACCCATCGTCGTCACCGAACCGAGCTGCGCTGCGGCGTTCCGCAAGGACATGCCGGAGCTGGTTCCCACCGCGGCCGCGAGACGGGTCGCGGCGCGGGTGCAGAGTTTCGCCGGCGCGGTGATCGACCAGGCCGCCGCCGGGTGGGTGCCCTCGGCCGAGGTTCCCGAATCGGTGACGGTGCAGACCCATTGCCACGAATACGCGGTGTTCGGAAACGCCACCCAGCGCACGGCGTTGGCTGCCGTCGGTATCGAGGCGGTGCGCGAGGCCACCGGATGCTGCGGGGTCGCAGGAAACTTCGGCTTCGAGTCTCGCCACTACGAGCTCAGCATGGCCGTGGCCGAGCAGGCCCTCGCCCCGGCGGTTCGCGCCGCCGAGCCCGACACCCCGATTCTGACCGACGGATTCTCCTGCCACATGCAGGTGCGACAACTCACCGGTGACCTGACCAGCGATGCGTCCGTACACCTGGCGCAAGTACTCGATCCACGTTCGACGAAAGGACCGCGGCCATGACCGCCAGTTCGACCAGCCTCACGCGTCCCACGATCACTGCTCCGACCGAACTGTTCGTCGGGGGCGCGTGGACTGCCGCAGCATCCGATGTCCGATTCGATGTCGTCGATCCCGCCAGCGGCGAGGTCATCGCCAGGGTCGCCGACGGCGGCATAGTCGATGCCGAGAACGCCATGGCCGCAGCGGTCGACGCCGCCGCCGACTGGGCCGCGACTGCGCCGCGGGCACGCAGCGAAATCCTGCGCACAGCATACGAATTGATCATGGCGCGGCAGGAGGAGCTCGCTGAGATCATCACCGCGGAAATGGGAAAGCCACTGGCCGACGCTCGCGGTGAGGTGGCTTACGGTGCCGAGTTCTTCCGCTGGTTCTCCGAGGAAGCGGTGCGCATCTCGGGCGATCACACCCTCACCGGAGACGGCAAGAACCGCATCGTGGTCACCCGGGCACCGGTGGGTCCGTGCATTCTCGTCACTCCGTGGAACTTCCCGTTGGCAATGGGAACTCGCAAGATCGGACCGGCGTTGGCTGCGGGATGCACCGTGGTGTTCAAGCCGGCCGAGCAGACGCCGCTGACCGCATTGGCTCTGGCGGAGATTCTGCACGACGCGGGTGTTCCGGCGGGAGTGGTCAACGTCGTGACCACCACCGACGCGTCGGGCGTGGTGGGCTCGTGGATGAGCAGCGGTGCGGCCCGCAAGATCAGCTTCACCGGATCGACTGCGGTGGGCAAGATTCTGCTCGAGCAAGCTGCGTCGACGGTGATGCGCACCTCGATGGAGCTCGGCGGCAACGCACCCTTCATCGTCATGGACGACGCTGACCTCGCACGCGCCGTGGACGGTGCCATGGTCGCCAAGATGCGCAACATGGGTGAGGCGTGCACCGCCGCCAACCGGTTCTTCGTACATCGCAGTGTCACAGCGCAGTTCGCGGACAAGCTCGCCGAGCGCATGGGTGCGCTGTCGGTGGGGGCCGGTAGTGCGCACGGAACCGAGGTGGGCCCGCTGATCGACGAGGCGGGCCGCGCCAAGGTACAGACACTCGTCGACGACGCACTTCGGCGTGGCGCCCGTGCGATCGTCGGGGGAGTGGCCCCGGACGGACCCGGCTACTTCTACCCGCCGACGGTCCTCACCGACGTCGATGCGGCGTCGGATCTGATGTCCCAGGAAATCTTCGGACCGGTGGCTGCAATCGTCCCGTTCGACACCGAGGACGAAGTGATCGCCCTCGCGAACGACACCGAATGGGGACTCGTCGGGTACGTCTTCACCCAGGACATCGACCGGGCTCTGCGAATGGGGGAGCGCCTCGAGGTGGGAATGGTCGGCCTCAACACGGGTCTGGTGTCCAATCCGGCTGCGCCGTTCGGTGGCGTCAAACAGTCCGGACTCGGCCGCGAGGGCGGAAAAGTCGGAATAGACGAGTTTCTGGAGTACAAATACTTCGCCATTCCCCGAGGCTGAGAGAGGCTTTCGATCATGCCCAGTTCGAGACGATTGACGCCCATCGACGCACGCAACACGTCGATGGTCATTGCCGACCAGATTCGCGACCGCATCATCGACGGGTCCTACGCCCCCGGGGAGCAGATCAACGAGGCCAACGTCGCCGCGGAACTCGAGATCTCGCGGGGACCGGTGCGGGAGGCGCTGCAGCGCCTCAATCAGGAGGGGCTGCTCGTCAGCTACCGAAATCGCGGCGTGTTCGTCGTCGAGCTGAGCAGTGAGGATGTCACCGAGATCTACGAATCCCGGGCGGCCATCGAGGTCGGTGCCGCGTGGACTCTGGTGCACGGGGATCGTGCGCGCCTGGTGTCGGCTGCCGACGAGCTCTCGGCCATCGTGATGCAGATGCAGCCGTTCATCGATCGGGCGGATTGGCGAGGTCTTGCCGAACGTGATCTGGCGTTTCACACCGCACTGGTCGCGGCGACGCGCAACAGCCGAATGTCGCGCATGTACGCCACGCTCGCTGCTGAGGCACGTATCTGCATGGCCAACCTGGAAACTGCGTACTACCGGCCCGAGGCGTTGGTGGAGGAACACCAGCTGATCGTCGACCTGTTGCTCGGATCGGATTGGGACGCACTGGAAAAGGGCGTGCACGAGCACATGGACACCGCCATCCACGACCTGACCCGTGCCATGGTCGAAGAGCAGGCCGAACACTCGGCACTGGCCACTCCTGGATAGTCGCCGGTCCGGCAACACAGCATTTACATCCGAAGTCTTGCGAACCTCTCACGCCAGCGCCTAGCCTGATTGTCAACAATCTACTAAACCGATCTCATTGAAGGGGGTGCCCGTGAACGACTCACCCGACGCCGCCTACGTCACCGCACTCGGACCCGACGAGACCACAGGACGGGCCGCTCCCGGCCTCGCTCGGTACCCCGATGTTCCGAACAGCACGCCGATCACGTTCACCGACGAGGAGTACGCCTTCCGGCTCGCTGCCGTCCGCGAGCGGATGGCAGCGCAGAACCTCACCGCGCTCATCGTCACCGATCCCGCGAACCTCTACTACCTGCTCGGATACAACGCGCTCTCGTTCTACACCCCGCAGATGCTGTACGTGCCCCTCGAGGGAGAGATGTACTTCTTCGCCCGCGAGATGGACGCCAACGGCGCGTTCCGCACGTCGTGGCTGCCGCAGGATCGGACGTTCGGCTATCCCGAAACGTTCGTGCAGCGCAAGGACACGCACCCGTTCGTCTGGGTCGCCGCGAAACTGCGCGAACTGGGGTTGGTGAACAACTTCGAGCACGGCCAGGTGGGGCTGGAGATGGACTCGTACTACTTCAGTCCCAAGGCTTTCGAGGCACTGGTGAAGTCGCTGCCCGAATATCGCTTCACCGACTCCTACGAGCTCATCAACTGGGTGCGCGTGGTCAAATCGCCCGCGGAGATCGCCCTGATGCGCGGCGCCGCGAAAGTCTGCGAATCGGCGATGTCGGCTGCATACCAATCGATCTCGGTCGGTGAACGGCAGTGCGACGCGGCCGCGGCCATCATGAACGCACAGGTACGCGGCACCGAGGAGTTCGGCGGCGACCATCCGGCCATCGTCCCGATGCTGCCCACCGGTGCCGGAGCCGACACCCCACATCTGACCTGGTCGCATCTACCCTTCGTGCGCGGCGAGACCACCGTCGTCGAACTGGCCGGAGTGTTTCGGCGCTACCACATCCCGATGGCCCGCACGATCGTGCTCGGAAAGCCGAGTCCGCGTATGGATTACCTCGCCAAGTCCACCGGAGAAGCACTGAACGACGTGCTCGCGACCGTGCAGGCAGGCGTCACCGCGACCGAACTGGCCCAGGTATGGAACACGAGCCTGGCCAAGCACGGACTGCACAAACCGTCGCGCATCGGCTACTCGATCGGCATCGCCTACGCACCCGACTGGGGTGAGCGCACCGTGAGCCTGCGAACCGACGACGACACGGTGCTCGCAGAGAACATGACCTTCCACATCATCGGCGGAATGTGGATGGACGACTACGGATACGAGGTATCCGAGGCCGTTCGCGTCACCGAAACCGGCCTCGAAACCTTCACCGCATACCCCCGAGAACTACTGACGAAGGAGTGAGCATGACCGCATCAACGAAGGGTCGTTCCGCAGTCTCCACTCCTGCCCCAACCGGTCGTTCCGCAGGCTCCACTCCTGCCGTACCTGGTCGTTCCGCAGGCTCCACTCCTGCCATTCCCTGGGCCCTGCGGACCGACAAACTGGTGGGATCGGTGATCGATTCCTCGACATCGCTCCTCGCTGCACAGAAGCACGACATCGTCAGATTTGCCATGGGATCTCCTGCAGCCGAGACCGTTCCGGCCGCTGCGTTCACCGAGATCGCCGGCAGCGTACTGACTGCCGACGCGTTCGACTACGGTGCCACCGAGGGCGATCCCGGCTTGCTCGACGCGTTGCTCTCGTACCTCGATTCGGTCGGCGAACCCACGTCCGAGGAGCGAGTAGTGATCACCTCGGGCGGAATGCAGGGGCTCGACATCGCGTGCAAACTGTTCGTCGATCCGGGCGACCTGGTGATCGTCGAAAGTCCCACGTACACCAACGGAACCGCCACCGTGCTCAGCTACGGAGGCGACATCCTCGAGGCCCCGATGGACAGTGACGGCCTCATCGTCGAGGCATTGCCGGAGCTCGTCGAGCGTGCTGGTCGAGTGCCGAAGATGATCTACGTGATCCCCAACTTCCAGAACCCGTCCGGCGTCACCCTGTCGCTCGAGCGCCGACAGCTGCTGATCGAGCTGGCGCACCGGTGGGGATCGGTGATTCTCGACGACGATCCGTACGGCCTGCTCCGCTTCTCGGGTGATCCGATTCCCAGTTTCGGCACGCTCAGTCCCAACGACCCGTTGATCTTCTCGGTGCGGACCTTCTCCAAGATGATCGCCCCAGGCCTGCGCGTGGGGTGGGTGGACGCGGCCCCGGAGGCACGGCAGTTGATCGTCAACGCCAAGCAGGCCATGGACACGTGCACCAACCTGCCCGGTCAGCGGATGGTGGCCGAGTACATCCGGCGCGGCCTGCTCGACGAGCATCTTCGATCGTTGGCCTCGGTGTACCTGCCCCGCAAGGTCGCGATGCAGAACAGCATCGACAAGTACTTCGGCGAGTCGATGTCCACGACGGATCCCGAGGGTGGGTTCTTTCTCTGGGCGACGTTGCGCGGCAACGACGTCGACTTCTCGACGCAGGACCTGTTCGAGACGGCGCTGGCAGAGGGTGTGGCCTACATACCCGGGCCGGCGTTGTCGGTGGGTGGGAAATTCCACGATTCGCTGCGGCTGTGCTTCGCCTCGTCGACGCCCGAACGCATCGACGAGGGAATCAGACGGCTGGCGGCAGCGGTGGACAAGTCGAAGCACCTGCTCGCCTCCGATCCCACCCGATGACCGTTTCGACTTCCGAAGGCGCTCTTCTCCGTTCGATCGACGAGCACGAGATCGTCTCTCTGACTGCGGCATTGATCGATGCCGGTGGCGAGAACCCCGGCGATACCGAGGAGAAGACTGCGAAGGTGCTCGCCGAGCACTGTCGCGCACTGGGATTCGACGTTCGGACCGTCGAGGTGGCTCCGGGGCGACCCAACGTCATCGTGTCCATCGGATCCGACGAGCGGCCGGGAGTGCTGTTCGTCGGCCATTCGGACGTGGTTCCGGCGGGTACGGGCTGGACCACCGATCCGTTCTCCGCGGTCGTTCGAGACGGCCGAATTGTCGGCCGCGGGGCCTGCGACATGAAAGGCGGCCTGGCAGCGGTGGTCGCGGCGATGACCGCAGTGCATCGCGCCGGTCTCGCGGACGAGTATCCGATGACCTTGGCGTGTCTGGTCGACGAGGAGGACACCGGTCTCGGTATCCGAGCATTCGTCGCCGCGCTTCCGCACCGGAACTACAGCTGCTGCGTGGTGGCAGAGCCGACGGACCTGGTCACCATCGTCGGATGTCGAGGGGCGGCGAACCTGGAGATCGAGGTGCGTGGCCGTTCCGCGCATGCGGGGCAGCCGCGCAACGGGGCCAACGCAATTTCCGCGGCAGCGCGCATCATCGGGATCATCGAGGGCTCCCAGGCCGAGCTGGATGCCAACCCCGACACCGATCTGGGTCCGGCCACGTGGAACGTGGGGACGATAACGGGAGGCACCGGCACATCGATGGTCGCCGATCGCTGCGTGCTCACCGTCGACCGCCGTCTGGTACCGGGAGAGAGCGCTGCCGGTGTCGTCGGCGACCTGCGATCGCGCATCGAATCGGCCGGGGTGACCGGCGGCGACATCGACGTTCGCATCGGAATCGCGATGGAGATGCCGGGCTTTCTGACCAGCGTGAACGATGGATTGGTCACCACCGCAGTGCAATCGGTCCTCGACACCGGATCTGCACGTTCGACTGACATCTGGACCGCATCGTGCGATGGTGGTTTCGTGGCACAGCAGATGGGTATCAAGACCGTCGTGCTCGGTCCGGGGGAGATCGAAAGCCAAGCACATCGGCCGGACGAGTCCGTCGCCGTGCAGCAATTGACCGACAGCGCAAGGGCGTACGCGTTGATCGCCACCAGAATTGCTGCGCTACCAGCGCTTTAGCGTTGCATGAGGGGGTGGGCCGAACCGTATGTTCCGCATCGTCGTAATGTCGAACGCTGCGAAGTACCACACCGACGCTCCACTTTGACCACAAAAGCGAGAGGTATTTCGACCGTGACCGAAAAATCAGGGTCGGCAGCATCGCCGACCGGATATCCCCCGAGCACCGACACTCTGAGCCCGGACGAGACCAAGGTTCTCCATCGCGCCATCGGCGGATCCGCGCTCGGTAACGCCGTCGAGTGGTTCGACTACGCGGTGTACGGCTACCTGGCCGTGTACATCGCCGCCAACTTCTTCCCGTCCGAGGACGGGGGAGCAAGCCTGCTCTCCACGTTCGCCGTGCTGGCCGCGTCGTTCATCATTCGCCCCATCGGCGGCATCGTGCTCGGCCCACTCGGAGACCGCATCGGCCGCCAGAAGGTCTTGGTTCTGACCGTCTCGATGATGACGTTGGCCACGGCGACCATCGGCGTGCTGCCGACGTTCGACACCATCGGCATCGCCGCACCGCTTCTGCTGCTCGTCTGCCGTTTGGTGCAGGGCTTCTCCACCGGTGGTGAATACGGCGGCGCAGCTGTGTTCATGGCCGAATACGCGCCGGACAAGCGCCGCGGATTCTTCGGATCGTTCCTCGAATTCGGCACTCTCGCAGGAACCGTGGGCGGTGCCACCCTGTGCACCCTGCTCAACGTCGCGCTCGGCGACGAGACGATGGAGGCGTGGGGCTGGCGAATCCCGTTCCTGGTGACTCTGCCGCTCGGCATCGTCGCACTGTGGTTGCGGACCCGGCTCGAGGATTCTCCCGTGTTCGCCGAGGCCAAGGAAGACGGCGGTACGGTCGAGGAAGGCGCAGGTGGGGCCATGGCCTCGCTCAAGACCACGATGACGTACTGGCAGCGGATCCTGATCCTGATGGGATTCGTGCTGCTGCTCAACATCGCCTACTACACGGTGCTGACGTTCTTGCCCTCGTATCTCAGCGACACGTTGGGGCACAGTACGACTCAGTCCAACTTCACCCTCGTGGCGATCATGATCATCATGATGGCGATCATCAACCCCATCGGTGCGCTGTCCGACCGAGTGGGCCGAAAGCCGTTGCTGCTGGCGGCCTGCATCGGGTACTTCGTGTTCAGCGTTCCGCTGTTCCTGCTGATCATCAACACCGGACTGATCGGCCAGAGCGTCGGCCTGCTCGGTCTCGGAGTGTTGCTGGTGATCATGTGCTCCTGTGTTTCGTCGACCCTGCCAGCACTGTTCCCGACTCAGGTGCGTTACGGGGCGTTCGCCATCGGGTACAACGTCTCGACGGCGCTCTTCGGCGGTACGGCTCCGCTGATCCTGACGTTCCTGATCGACCGAACCGGATCGAACCTGGTCCCGGGTTGGTACATGATGATCGCGGCTGCCATCGCCTTCGTGCCGATTCTGCTGATGCCGGAAACCGCCGGCCGCTCGTTGCGCGGAACCCAGTGCCCCGGCGACAACGACGACGAGGTGGCCGCGTCCGGCGTCGAACTCGTCGGATACAAGAAGAAGTAGTGGCACCTGTTCTCGTCGTTCTGCACGCCGGCGACCTTCCCGACGGTCTCGACTCCGTCGAGGAGGTCGCCGACGTCCGGTACGCCACCGCCGACACCCTCGGTGATGCGGTCGACGGGGCCGACGCGCTGCTGTTGTGGGACTTCTTCTCTCCCGCAGTCCGATCCGCGTGGCCCCGCTGCGGCTCGCTGAAATGGATACACATCGCCGCGGCAGGCGTCGACTCGTTGATGTTCGACGAGTTGGTCGATTCCGATGTGATCGTGACCAATTCGCGGGGCGTATTCGATCGGCCGATCGCGGAGTTCGTGCTGGCGCAGATCCTCGCGTTCGCCAAGGACTCCGAACGTTCTCGCGCACTGCAGCAATCGAAGGTCTGGCAGCATCGCGAGACCGAACGAATCGACGGTGCCCACGCGATGATCGTGGGAACAGGAGCGATCGGTCGGGCCATCGCCACCATGCTCACTGCAGTGGGGATGTCGGTCTCGGGCGTGGGGCGAACACAGCGAGAGGGTGATCGCGATTTCGGAACCGTGTACGCCAGCGGCGACCTGGGTGCCGTGGTAGCCCGAGCCGACTATCTGGTGCTCGTCGCGCCACTCACCGAACAGACGAGGGGACTTGTCGACGACGCGGTGTTGGCCGCGATGAAGCCCGGATCCCGGGTGATCAACGTCGGCCGTGGGGAGTTGCTCGATACCGATGCACTGCTGGCACACCTTGCCACCGGGCACATCGCGGGGGCCGCACTCGATGTGTTCGACACCGAGCCGCTCTCGGCCGACCACCCGTTGTGGACGGCCGAGAACGTCATCGTCACCCCGCACATGAGCGGTGATGCCTCGGGGTGGAAGCAGCGGCTCGCGGAGTTGTTCGTGGACAACGCACTTCGGCATTTTAAGGGCGAACCCCTGCGCAACGTCGTGGACAAGAAGCTCGGGTTCGTGGTGTGAGCGCTCAGTAGGCCCGCTCGTACTGCGGTGCCACGGCCGGGAGCATCTCGACGCCGAGTTCGCGGGCGGCGCGCCGCGGCCAGTACGGATCACGCAGCAGTTCGCGCGCCAGCAGGACAGCCGTTGCCTCTCCCAGCGAGACGATGTCCTCGGCCTGCTTGGATTCGGTGATCATGCCGACCGCAGCGGCCGGCATCGTGGTCTCGTTCTGGATTCGCCGGGCGAACGGAACCTGGTAGCCGGGACCGACCGGAATCTTGGCGTGCACGTTGCCTCCGGTGGAGGTGTCGACCAGATCCACCCCGTGCTCGGTGAGTATCTGCGACAACGCGACGGTCTGATCCGACGTCCAGCTCGCAGCCTCCAATTCGGCTGAATGCTCACTGTTCTCGGGCTCGTCGAGCCAGTCCGTGGCCGACAGGCGAACGAACAGCGGCAGCTCCTCGGGCCACACCTCACGCACGGCGTCGACGACCTCGATCAGCAGGCGCGTGCGGCCCGCGAAATCTCCGCCGTACGAGTCGGTACGGGTGTTGCTGACGGGAGACAGGAACTGGTGCAGCAGGTATCCGTGCGCCCCGTGCACCTCGGCCACCTGGAAACCCGCCTTCAGCGCACGCTGGGCGGCAGTGCGGAAGTCGTCGACGATCTTCGTGATGTCCTCGGTCGTCGCCTCCCGCGGGCTCGCGTAGTCACCGAACGCAACCTCGCTGGGGCCGACGGTCTCCCAACTTCGGGGGTCCTCGGCCGGCAAGGACTTGCCACCCACCCAGGGAGCAGCGGTCGACGCCTTGCGCCCCGCGTGTGCCAGCTGAATGCCCGGGACGGTTCCGAAGGACGAGATCTCGGTGACGATTTTTGCCAATGCATCGGCCTGGGTGTCGTTCCAGATGCCCAGGTCCGACGGGCTGATGCGCCCCTCGGGGCTCACGGCGGCGGCTTCGGTGATGATCAGACCGGCACCGCCGATCGCCCGGCTCACCAGGTGGGTGCGGTGCCAGTCGCCCGCGACGCCGACGTTGTCACCCGCCTCGTCGGCCGAGTACTGGCACATCGGTGCCATCCACACCCGGTTCGGGAAGGTGACGTTGCGCAGGGTCAGGGGCTCGAACAGCACACTCACGAGGGGTTCCTCCGGTCTTCGGGCTGCGCCGACGTTCGGTCGACGATCTTCACGCTGTGCTGCAACGACGCGGCGATGCAGCTTCATTCCCGGCCCCTATTAGTGTGTAGTTCATGACAGCTTCCGTCTCGGCCGAACCGGTGACCAGCACTGCCGACGAGCGAGAGAACGTGCACGCCGCAGCACGCCGAGCGCGCTCCGCATCGCGGGCGCTCGCGCTGCTGACGACCGCAGAGAAGGACGCGGTGCTGCACGCTGCGGCAGATGCCGTCGTAGCTGCCTCGGAGTCGGTACTCGCCGCGAACGCAGTCGACATCGAGAACGCGCGAGCGGCCGGTACCGACGAGGGTCTGCTCGACCGGCTGCGGCTGACCGCGTCGCGCATCGACGGCATCGCGGCGGGACTGCGTCAGGTGGCCGGGTTGCCGGATCCGATCGGTGAGATCATCCGCGGTTCGACGCTGCCCAACGGGCTGGAGATTCGTCAGCTGAGAGTTCCCCTCGGTGTGGTGGGGATGGTCTACGAGGCCCGGCCCAACGTCACCGTCGACGCGTTCGGCCTCGCGTTCAGATCCGGCAACGCGGTGCTGCTCCGCGGTTCGTCGTCGGCGGCGCAGTCCAATGCGGCGTTGGTCGAGGCACTGCAGGGAGCGTTGCGCGATCACGGTCTGCCCGAGGCAGCGGTGCAACTTCTGGGAAGCGCCGATCGTGCCACGGTCACGCACCTCATTCAGGCTCGCGGTTTGGTCGACGTGGTGATTCCGCGTGGTGGAGCCGGTCTGATCGCTGCGGTCGTGCGCGATGCCACGGTTCCGACCATCGAGACCGGCGTCGGAAACTGCCACGTGTACATCCATGCCTCTGCCGATCCGGAGACGGCCGAGAAGATCGTGCTCAACGCCAAGACCCGGCGAGTCAGTGTCTGCAACGCCGCCGAGACAGTATTGATCGATGCCGCGATCGCCGAGACCATGGTTCCGCGCTTGCTCCAGGCCTTCCAGATGCACAGCGTCACGGTGCACGGGGATCTGCCCGGGCTTGTGCCCGCGCACGACGAGGACTGGTCGCAGGAGTACCTCTCACTCGACATCGCGCTGAAGGTGGTGGGCGGTATCGACGAAGCGATCGAGCACATCGACCGATACGGCACCGGCCACACCGAGGCGATCGTCGCCGCCGACATCGGTGCCGCGCGCGAGTTCACCCAGCGGGTCGACGCGGCGGCGGTGATGGTCAACGCCTCCACGGCGTTCACCGACGGCGAGCAGTTCGGGTTCGGGGCCGAGATCGGCATCTCGACGCAGAAGCTGCACGCGCGTGGACCCATGGGATTGCCCGAATTGACCTCGACCAAGTGGACCGTGTGGGGCGACGGACACGTCCGAGACTGACAACCCTCGAACTACCGGCCAGACCCGATCATCAGGAGCTGTGACATGGATCGTGCCCTACCGACGACACCCCCGCTGTTCGCCAGCGTGGACGACGTCCAGAGGCGCCTGGCCGAGACGGGCTATCTGGCCGACAAGGCCACTGCCACCTCGGTGTTTCTCGCCGATCGCCTCGGCAAACCGCTGCTGATCGAAGGTCCGGCGGGAGTCGGCAAGACCGAGCTGGCCCGTGCCGTCGCGCAGACGACCGGGGCCGAACTGGTGCGGCTGCAGTGCTACGAGGGTGTCGACGAGGCTCGCGCGCTGTACGAGTGGAACCACGCCAAGCAGATTCTGCGCATCCAGTCTGGTACCGCTGCCGACTGGGACTCGACCAAGCTGGACGTGTTCTCCGAGGAGTTCCTGCTTGCGCGCCCGCTTCTGCAGGCCATTCGCCGGACCGATCCCACGGTTCTGCTCATCGACGAGACCGACAAGGCCGACGTCGAGATCGAAGGACTGCTGCTCGAGGTACTGAGCGACTTCGCGATCACCATTCCCGAACTCGGCACGATCGTGGCCGAGCGGACGCCGTTCGTGGTGCTCACCTCGAACGCCACCCGTGAACTGTCCGAGGCCCTCAAGCGTCGGTGCTTGTTCCTGCACCTCGACTTTCCGGACGCCGACCTCGAGCGTCGGATTCTGGCCAGCAGGGTTCCCGACCTACCCGAGGCGATCGCCGAGCAGATGATCAAGACCGTGCGGGTACTGCGCGCGATGCAGCTCAAGAAGTTGCCCTCGGTGGCCGAGACCATCGACTGGGGACGCACTCTGTTGGCGCTCGGTATGGACACCCTCGACGACGAAGCGGTTCGCTCCACACTCGGTGTGGTGCTCAAGCATCAGTCGGACCAGGTTCGTGCGGCAGCCGAACTCCGGCTCAACTGACATGCAGGCCCCACACGGAATTCCCGGTCACCTCGTCGGTTTCGTCGACGCACTGCGTCGGCGTGGAATTTCGGTCGGGCCGTCGGAGACGGTCGATGCCGGACGCGTCCTGTCGGTTCTCGATCTGCTCGATCGGGAGGCCGTGCGCGAGGGTCTGGCCTGTGCACTGCTGCGCCGTCCGACGCACCGCGGAGTGTTCGACGCCCTGTTCGACCTGTGGTTCCCGGTGGCATCGGGTACCAGGGACTCGGGGCAGATCGATACCGCCCTGCCCCGCACCGATGCCGGCGACGTCGACATCGATGCTCTCCGCGAGCTGTTGGTCGATCTGCTCTCGGACGATTCGGCCGAGGCCGCCGAGTTGACCCAGATGCTGGCGGCGCAGATGGTCGAGGAACTCGGACAATACAAGTCCTCGAACGGGCCCTCGTTCTCGGCATATCAGGCGCTGCGCGACGTAGCGCCCGAAACGTTGCTGCGCAAGATTCTCGACGGATTGCTCGGGCGCAGCGACGACGCACCCGATCGCCCCACCGACGACTACGAGTCCGAGGTTGCCAAACGCACTGCAGCGCAACGCATCGCAGATCTGCGCAAGATGATCGAGAGCGAGACGAGGCGTCGGTCGGCAGAAAAGCTTGGCCGTGAGCGAGTGGCGAGCTACGGGGTACCCAAGCTCGCGGAGGAAGTCGATTTCCTGCGGGCCTCGGACACGGAGATGGCGGCGCTGCGACGCAACGTCACCCCTCTCGCCCGGTTGTTGGCATCGCGACTTGCGGTGCGGCGCAGCCGAAGCAGACACGGCTCGATCGATCTGCGGCGTACGCTGCGCAAGTCGATGTCCACCGGCGGTATTCCGATCGACCTGGTCGAGCGCAAGCCGCGGCGAGCGCGCCCCGAATTGGTTGTACTGTGCGATGTCTCGGGCTCGGTGGCAGGATTCAGTAATTTCACTCTGCTGTTGGTGCATGCACTGCGAGAGCAGTTCTCGCGCGTGCGCATCTTCGCGTTCATCGACTCCACCGACGAGGTGACGCGATTCTTCGATTCCGGTGCCGACCTCGGAGCGGCGATGAGTCGCATCGTTCGCGAGTCCGATCTGGTGACGTACGACGGCCACTCGGACTACGGCCATGCACTGACGACGTTCGACGAGAAGTACGCGCACGCGGTCACCAGTCGCAGCTCGGTGCTGATTCTCGGGGACGCCCGCACCAACTACCGCGAGCCGAAGCTGCCGGCGTTGGCGCACATCGTGTCGGTGGCCAAACATGCGTACTGGCTCAATCCCGAACCGAAATCGCAGTGGGGTTCCGGCGATTCGGCTGCCAAGGTGTACTCCGACGTGATCGCGATGCACGAGTGCCGATCGGCTCAGCAGCTCGCCACCGTGGTCTCGCGTTTGCTGCCGGTGTGAGGCGTGTGACGGCCGGCGGCACGCCGGCCGTAGAATCGGCGGTTGTGCAGCGCGAATCCGACCCCGGCGACGACACCGGTAGGCAGTCCGTCCGCCGTTTGGGCGTGATGGGCGGCACCTTCGACCCGATTCACCACGGGCACCTCGTCGCGGCCAGCGAAGTGGCGAACAAGTTCCGCCTGGACGAGGTCATCTTCGTCCCCACCGGAAACCCGTGGCAGAAGGAAGGCAAGACGGTCAGCCCGGCAGAGGATCGCTACCTGATGACGGTCATCGCGACCGCGTCCAATCCGCGTTTCTCGGTCAGTCGGGTGGACGTCGACCGGGAGAAGTCGACCTACACCGTCGACACCCTGCGCGATCTGCGGACCCAGCATCCCAACGCCGAGCTGTACTTCATCACCGGGGCGGATGCGCTCGAGTCGATCCTCACGTGGCAGAACTGGGAGGAGTTGTTCGAGCTCGCCAAGTTCGTCGGTGTCTCGCGTCCCGGGTTCGAGCTCGGCGTCGAACATCTCGCCAACCACCTTCGGTCGTTGCCCGCGGACACTCTCACATTGATGGAAATCCCTGCACTCGCGATATCGTCGACGGACTGTCGACTCCGAGCCGGTGAGAATCGGCCGGTCTGGTACCTGGTACCGGACGGCGTCGTGCAATACATCTCGAAGAGGAATCTCTACAGACCACGAGGCGCTCAGCGTCTCGACGGATCCGTCACCATGTCGGAACCAGCGCCCCAGAAGAAGCAACCGGCAGGGTCGGTCACCAGCGCAATGACCGCGAACCCGAGCCATACGAGTGGGAGTACACCGAAGTGACTGCAACAGCCGAAGCCGCCGAGATGGCGCGTATCGCCGCGCTCGCAGCCGACGACAAACTGGCCGGCGACGTGGTGATTCTCGACGTCTCCGATCAGCTCTACATCACCGATTGCTTCGTCATCGCCTCGGCACCGAACGAGCGTCAGGTCAACGCGATTGTGGAGAACATCGAGGATCAGCTGCGTGAGGCCGGACACAAGCCGGTTCGTCGCGAGGGCACCAGGGAAGGCCGTTGGGCACTGCTGGACTACTCCGACATCGTCGTGCACGTCCAGCACAACGAAGAGCGCAACTTCTACGCGCTCGAGCGGTTGTGGAAGGACTGCCCGACCATCGAGGTTCCCGGTCTCGGACAGCATCCGGCTCCGGAATCGGAGCAATGATCAGACGGCTCATCCTGCTTCGGCACGGTCAGACGGAATACAACGCCACCGACCGCATGCAGGGTCAGCTCGACACCGATCTGTCCGAACTCGGCCGCAGCCAGGCGAAGACGGCCGCCGCCGAGCTCGCGACGCGTGAGCCGATCAAGATCGTCTCCTCGGACCTGCGGCGAGCTCTCGACACCGCGAACGCGCTCGGAGAAGCAGCCGGGGTGGCGGTCTCGGTGGACGAGCGTCTGCGCGAAACCCACCTCGGTCAGTGGCAGGGACTCACCCACACCGAGGTCGACGACATCGCCCCCGGTGCGCGACCGGCCTGGCGCGCCGACGCCACCGTCGCCCCGCCCGGTGGGGAGAGCCGCATCGACGTCGCCCGACGCAGCGTGCCGCTGGTTCGTGAACTCGCCGCAAGCGTGCCCGAGTGGGGTGCCGACGGCAACGAGCGACCGCTCGTCCTCGTCGCGCACGGAGGTCTGATCGCGGCCCTGACCGCCGCGCTGCTCGATCTGCCGACCGATCGCTGGCCGGTGCTCGGTGGCCTCGCGAACACCAGCTGGGTGCAACTCGGTGCGCACGGGCCCGGGGAGAACCCGTCCTGGCGACTGGACGTGTGGAACGCCTCGGCGCGAGTGGCCAGTGACGTCCTCTGACGAGACGGCGGTGCGCCCCACGCTGCTCGTGCTCGCGGACTCGCTGAGTTACTACGGACCCGAGGGCGGGCTGCCGGTGGACGATCCGCGGCTCTGGCCCAATCTGGTTGCAGCCGAGCTCGGTTGGACAGTGGACTTGGTTGCGCGCATCGGGTGGACGAGTCGTGACGCGTGGTGGGCTCTGACTCAGGATCCGCGAGTGTGGGCCGCGATTCCCCGTGCCGGTGCCGTCGTGTTCGCCATCGGCGGCATGGATTCGCTTCCGTCGCCGTTGCCTACCGCGCTGCGGGAGCAGATCCGGTACATCAGACCGCCGGCTCTACGACGCGTCGTTCGCGCGGGATATCAAGCGGTGCAACCAGTTCTGTCGCATCTGGGTTGGCCCGTTGCACTGCCGCCGCGGCTCAGCGTCGACTACCTGGAGCAGGCCCGCGCCGCATTGGCCTACGTACGTCCCGAGCTTCCGGTCATCGGCACCTATCCGTCGGTGCACCGCTGCGATGCCTACGGGCGGGTGCACTCGGGTCGCGAGCCCGCCGTTCGTGCCTTGCGGGCGTGGAGTGCGGACAAGAACGTCCCCATGGTCGACCTCGCCGACGCCGTCCGACCGAACATCGAGTCCGAGAACGCGAACCCCGACGGCATCCACTGGGGATGGGACGCTCATGTCGCGGTCGCCGAGGCGATGCTGGAGGTGCTGCGACCCGTCGCCGCCGGATCGGTGACCCGATCGCCATGACCGTCGCCGTCGTCACCGACTCCTCGTCCTGTCTGCCGGCCACACTCGCCGCCGAACGCGGCATCGCGTTGGTGCCACTGCACGTGCTGGTCGACGGAATCGACCATCGCGAAGGCGTCGACGACATTCCCGAGCAGACCACCTCGGGCAAGCCCGTGACCACAGCGGGGGCTTCCCCGGGCGAGCTGACCGAGGTCTATGCCGCGGCTCTCGAACGCAGTCGAGGTGCCGGTGTGGTGGCCCTGCACATTTCCCGGGGACTGTCGAGCACGTGGGAGGCAGCACGCCAGGCCGCAGATCACGTGGGCTCGGCCGTCCGAGTCGTCGATTCCGCCTCGGCCGGCATGGGACTGGGCTTCGCGGTGCTCGCTGCGGCCGCGACGGCCGCCGGGGGAGCAGAACTGGACGAGGTGTACCGCGACGCCGTCGCCGCGTCGACGACCTCGCGATGCTTCATCGTCGTCGATCGACTCGACCACCTGCGACGTGGAGGCCGAATCGGCGCCGCCGCGGCGTTGCTCGGCACTGCGCTGGCCATGAAGCCAGTACTGCACATCAGCGACGGCAAACTCGTGTTGAAGGAGAAGGCGCGGACCTCGTCGAAGGCTTTGAACAAGCTGGTCGACGCAGCCGTCGCTGCCGCGACCGAGGTCGGTGACGAATCGGGGGTTGCGCTCGCGGTGCACCACATGCAGTGCCCGGAGCGAGCCGAGGACGTAGCCGCGATGCTGGCCTCCCGAATTCCGCACTCGACCAGCATCGACGTCTACCCCTTCGGTGCCGTTCTCGGCGCTCACGTCGGCCCCGGCGCGGTCGGTGTCGTCGTGGCTCCGGGACGCCGATAACCGGGCCCAGCCCTCGGTTCATCCACAGCCTCCGGGTTGTACACAGGGCAATCGGCGACCTGTAATCACCGGGGAGTGAACCGATCGCGGGCACTAGCGTCCTCGAGCATGGGCGGCAACGACGATCGGGCACACACGGTGGCGCGATTGAAATCCGTGCGCAGACAACACGATTCCGACCGCGATCGCGTCGTGCCCGAGGAGCCGGGACCTGACGCCGGATCCACCGACCCGGATTGGCTGCTGCCGCAAGCGGAACGATCAGGCACCCCGTGGTCGGCCTTGCTGCCGTCGCGATGGCGATCCGCCCGCGTCGACCCCGGGAAACCGGGGGCAGTGGCGATGGCGGCGGCCGGGGTGTTCGTCGTGCTGGTGGCGGGATTCGCGGTGCTTCGAGACGCACCGACTCCGGCACCTGCGCCGCCGCTCGCCGTGGTCGCGACCGGCACGGCTGATGCCGACGACACGGTGGATGCCGACGACGTGGTCGATCCGGTGCCCAGCGCCGACGCCGAACTCGTGGTGAGCGTCGTCGGGCTCGTGACGAGCCCCGGATTGGTTCGGGTGCAACCGGGTTCGCGAGTCGCCGACGCGCTGGCTGCGGCAGGCGGCGCAGTGGAGGGCACCGACCTGCTGGCGCTGAACATGGCCGCGCGAGTCGCCGACGGTGATCAGATCGTCGTCGGAGCAGTGCCGCCGGATGCCCCTCCACCGGTCAGCAGTACGACATCCGGGATCGGCACACCGACAGACGGTAGTAGCGGCGCACCGGTCGGTGTCGGAGGGTCCACACCCGATGGGACTGTGGACCTCAACGCCGCGACCGTCGCAGAACTGGACGCGTTGCCCGGGGTCGGGCCGGTCACCGCGACCTCGATCGTCGGTTGGCGAGAGACCAACGGCCGCTTCGCAACCGTGGATCAGCTGTCCGAGGTGGACGGGATCGGGCCCGGCCGACTGGCGAAGATCCGAGACCTGGTGCACGTCGGATGAACACCGAGGCCGCGTCGACCGATGCAGCGCAGACCGAGGATCGTCAGCCCTTCGATGTGCGACTGGTCCCGGCCGCTGCGGTGTGCTGGTCGATCACCGCGATCGGAATTCTCGGAGGCCCGGGTGCTGCTCTCGCTGCTACCGCGTCTGCGGTTGCGGTGGTGCTGCTCATCGCAGTATCCCTGCACCGGTTGTCGACTCGGCGCGCCTTGCCTGGTTCGAGTCGGTCCGGTGCGGCCGCGGTGATCGGGCTGGCGCTGTGCTTCGGGGGAGCGATCTGGCTTCAGATGAGTTCGTTGGCCGAACATCCCGTCGCAGCGGCCGCGGAGAACCGAGCGTGGATCACCGCGTCGGTGCTGTTGGAGGAGGACCCACGCCGGTTGTCGTCCGCCGGACCGTCGACGGTGATGGTGAAGGCCGAGATGACGCGCGTCGATGTGAGCGGCAAGGCACTGCACGTCGGTGGTCGGGTGTCGATCGTTGCTCCGGAGTCGAGTTGGTCGGCACTGCTGCCGGGCCAGGAGGTCACCGTGCGGGGCAGGCTCGGTGCGCCGATCAGACCCGACATGAGTGTGGCCGTCATCCGCGCTTCGGGTCCGCCCGTCACCGTGACCGAGCCCGGGGCGATCTCCGCTACCGCCGGCACGTTCCGGTCGAATCTGGCAGCGGTAGCGCAGAATTCGATGCCACCGGATCGTGCAGGTCTGTTACCCGGGCTCGTGGTCGGAGACGTCTCGCGGCTGGACGAGACGGTGGCCGAGAACTTCCGGGCGGCAGGCCTGACGCATTTGACGGCTGTGTCCGGAGCAAATTTTTCCATCGTGATCGGCGCGGTTCTGTTGGTGTTGCGAGGTATCGGAATCGGGCCCCGCGCGACGGTTGCGGTGGCATTCGTCGTGCTCGTTGCGTTCGTGATCGTGGCCAGGCCGTCGCCGAGTGTGTTGCGTGCCGCAATCATGGGGTCGATCGGCCTGCTCGCCCTCGTCACCGGCAGACGGCGGCAGGCGGTACCGGCGCTGTGCGGAGCGGTGTTGGGTTTGCTCGCGTGGTGGCCGAGGTTGGCGGTGGATGTCGGATTCGTGCTGTCGGTGTTCGCCACCGCAGGGCTCGTGCTCGTCGCGCCGATCTGGGTCGACTGGCTTAGAGCGCGCGGCTGGCCCAGAGCGGCAGCGGAGGTGGTGGCCGTAGCCGCGGCGGCGCACGCGGTGACGGCACCGGTGGTTGCGGCCATGGCCGGAACGTTCAGCGTGGTGGGGGTGGCGGCGAATGTGTTGGTTGCACCTGTCGTCGCTCCGATCACGGTGGTGGGGATCGTCACGGCAGTGATCGCTGCCGTCAGCGGCTCGCTGGCGGAACTGGTCGCGCAGCTGGCGTCCGCTCCGCTGTGGTGGTTGATCACGGTGGCGGAGAGGGCCGCGTCGGTGCCGGGCGCGGGCATCGTCGTCCCCGACGGCGTCGGAGGCGCAGCACTCGCGGCGTTCTCGACGGTCGCGCTGCTGACGGCGTTACGTTTCACCGTGTTTCGTTGGCTGGCCGCGGCGGTGGCGATAGCGGCACTCGCGATGTGGACGGCACACGTTCTGTGGTGACCGCTCGGACGAAGCGGATGCCGAGTGTGTCGGCCGCGCATGGCACGATCATGGTCGTGACTTCGAGTGTGGCTCCTCTGCATCTGGTTCTCGGCGACGAGGAACTTCTGATGGATCGCGCGGTAGCCGCGATCGTGGCTCAGGTGCGTGCGAATGCTGCGATTCCAGGGGAGGACCTGCCGGTCACGCGGTTGCGCACCGGCGATGTCAGCGCTCCGGAGCTCGCCGAACTGCTCAGTCCCTCGCTGTTCGCCGAGGACCGTGTTCTCGTGCTCGAGGCCGCCGCCGAGGCAGGTAAGGACGCCGCAGCGCTGGTGCTCGACGCGGCTACCGATCCGCCCGAGGGTGCTGTGGTGGTGGTCATGCACTCCGGCGGCGGCCGGGCCAAGGCGATGGTCGGAGCGCTGCAGAAATGCGGCGCACAGGTGCACGAGTGCGCCAAGCTCACCAAGCCCGCCGAACGCATCGACTTCGTGCGCGGAGAGTTCCGTACCGCAGATGTCCGGGTGAGCGGCGACGTGATCGAGGCGGTCGTCGAGTCCGTCGGCAACGAACTTCGCGAATTGGCTTCGGCCTGTTCGCAGTTGGTCTCCGATACCGGGGGCAAGGTCGACCTCGCCGCGGTGCGTCGGTACTACTCCGGCAAGGCCGAGGTCTCCGGATTCGACGTCGCGGACAAAGCGGTGATCGGAGACCGAGCCGGCGCTCTGGAGGCTCTGCGCTGGGCGATGCACCGGGGCGTGGCGCACGTGCTGCTCGCCGACGCGTTGGCCGATGCCGTCCGCACCATTGCGTTGGTGGGTTCGGCGGGCCGCGGCGACCCGTTCCGAATGGCAGGGGAGCTGGGGATGCCGCCGTGGAAGATCAAGAAGGCGCAGGGCCAGGCGCGCGGCTGGAACGGGCGATCCATAGCCCAGGCGCTGCGCGTGGTGGCGCAGCTCAATGCAGACGTCAAAGGTCAAGCAGCGGACGCGGACTATGCGGTGGAGAAAGCAGTGGCCGAGGTCGCATCACTGGGTAGGTAGCGTCGGCAGAGTGCAGAGAGCACGAAAAAGCCCGCTGCATCCTGATCGGATGCGGCGGGCTCGATCGAGCTCAGTGATGGATCAGAGCTTGTTGACTGCGAGAGCCAGTGCCGACTTCTTGTTGGCGGCCTGGTTCTTGTGGATGACGCCCTTGCTGGCGGCCTTGTCGAGCTTGCGGCCTGCATCGAGAAGAATCTCGGAAGCCTTGTCCTTGTCGCCCGCAGCCTGTGCCTCGCGGAACGAGCGGATGACGGTACGAAGCGAGGACTTCACCGACTGGTTGCGCAGGCGTGCACGCTCGTTGGTGAGAATCCGCTTCTTCTGGGACTTGATATTGGCCACGCGTAAAATCCTTGTCGTCTTCGTCGGTATTCCGGTCAGGGCGATCCATGCTGGAATGCCCGAAGTCTGCTGCTGAGCGTTGGAGCCCTGCGCCGAAGATCGAGAATACCAGTACCGCTGGGCAGAACCCAATTCGGACTCTCCTCGAACACCGTTTCAAGAAATTAACGCTTCCACCGCGCCTAACTCCTGTCTCTGTAGCAACATGGCCAGAATGAGTCCGCGATCGGCAACGCATGCCGCCACCAAGGCCAAAGCGACCAGAACCAAGACAGCGGATCGCGTCGAACCCGAGCTCGACGGGGTGTTCGGGGGATACTCCGACGTCGGCAAGTACAGTCTCGCCTTCGACGAGATGTTCGACGCGGACGGGCGCACCCGAACTCCGTACAAGGGCATCCACACCGCGCTCGCGCCGGCGAACGCAGTGGACCTGGACGCGAGATCCGACGCGCTGGGACGCGCCTTCATCGACCAGGGCATCACGTTCTCCCTGTCGGGCCAGGAACGCCCGTTCCCGCTCGACCAGGTTCCCCGCGTCATCGCCGCAGGTGAATGGTCACGACTCGAGCGCGGCATCAAGCAGCGCGTCAAAGCCCTCGAGATGTTCCTGGCCGACATCTACGGCGACCAGGAAATCCTGCGCGACGGCGTCGTACCGAAGCGGCTGGTGACCTCCTGCGAGCACTTCCACCGCGAAGCGGTCGGCATCACACCGCCCAACGGTGTGCGCATCCACGTCGCCGGCATCGACCTGGTTCGTGACGCCCAGGGCACCTTCCGAGTGCTCGAGGACAACTTGCGGTCTCCGTCTGGCGTGTCCTACGTCATGGAGAACCGGCGCACGATGGCCCGGGTGTTCCCCGACCTGTTCGCCAGCCATCGCGTCCGCGCCGTCGGCGATTACGCCTCGCACCTGCTGCGAGCACTGCGCGCATCGGCCGCCCTCAACGAGGCCGATCCGACCGTGGTGGTTCTCACTCCCGGCGTGGCCAACTCGGCGTACTTCGAGCATTCGCTGCTCGCGCGACTGATGGGCGTCGAGCTCGTCGAGGGACGAGACCTGTTCTGCCGAGACAACATCGTCTACATGCGCACCACCGAGGGCGAGCGTCAGGTCGACGTCATCTACCGGCGTATCGACGACGACTACCTCGACCCCATGCAGTTCCGGCCCGACTCGGTGCTGGGAGTGGCAGGTCTGGTCAACGCCGCCCGCGCTGGCAACGTCGTCATCTCGAGTGCCGTCGGAAACGGCGTCGGCGACGACAAGCTCGTCTACACCTATGTTCCGACGATCATCGATTACTACATGGGCGAGAAGCCGCTGCTGGCCAACGTCGACACGTTCCGGTGCTGGCTCGACGACGAGTGCGAGGAAGTCCTCGACCGCATCGACGAACTGGTCATCAAGCCGGTGGAAGGTTCGGGCGGCTACGGCATCGTCTTCGGACCCGACGCCTCGCCGAAGGAACTCGCCACCATCAGCAAGAAGGTCCGCGCAGATCCGCGCGGTTGGATCGCCCAACCCGTCGTGCAGCTCTCGACGGTGCCGACCAAGATCGGTGACCGATTGGTACCCCGCCACGTCGACCTGCGTCCGTTCGCCGTCAACGACGGCGACGACGTCTGGGTGTTGCCGGGCGGCCTGACCCGCGTGGCGCTGCCGGAGGGATCCCTGGTGGTCAACTCCAGCCAGGGCGGTGGCAGCAAGGACACCTGGGTGCTCGCCACCCGAACCTCTCAGGAGGAGCAGGAACTTGCCGGCGAGGAGATCGTCAGCGTTCCGCCGGAGTCACCGATGGCCGAACAGGGCCCGGAGCTGACGATGGACCAGCAGATGAATCAGCAGCAACAGCAACAGCAGCAACAACAGCAGGCAACGAACTCGGACTCGAACGGCGGTGGACAGTAAATGCTCGCGCGCAACGCAGAGTCGCTCTACTGGATCGGACGGTACGTCGAGAGAGCGGACGACACTGCCCGCATTCTCGATGTCACCGTCCACCAGCTACTCGAAGACGCCACGGTCGATCCCGACCACACTTCGCGAGTGCTGTTGCGAGTACTCGGGTTCAAGCACGAGCCCGATGTCTCGCTCGACGTGTGGTCTCTGACCGAGGTCGTCGCCTTCAGCCGCGACGGACTGGGTTCGATCGTGGACTCGCTGTCGAGTGCCCGTGAGAACGCCCGTGGTGCTCGTGAAGTGACGTCCAGTGAGATGTGGGAATGCTTGAACACCACGTACAACGGGCTGAACGAGCGCATCAAGGCGTCCAAGCGCACCGGCCCGGCCGAGTTCTTCAGCTACATCGAGGAGCGCGCCGCGATGTTCGCCGGTCTCGCGGACTCCACCCTCAGTCACGACGACGGCTACCGCTTCCTCCTGCTCGGTCGCTCGGTCGAGCGCATCGACATGATCGTTCGGTTGTTGCTCTCGCGAGCCGGTGACCGGCCGTCGTCGCCGGCGTGGGTCACCGTGCTTCGCTCCGCCGGTGCACACGACACCTACCTGCGCACCTACCGCGGCGCGCTCGACGCGCAGCGAGTTCTCGAATTCATGTTGTTGGACAGGCTCTTTCCGCGATCGGTGTTCTACGCACTCAACGAGGCAGAACGTTCGCTCGATCAGCTCGACCATCAGCCCAACAGTCGAGTCGGTGCGCGCGCCGAGGCTCAGCGCCTACTCGGTCGCGCTCGTAGCGAACTCGAATTCCTCCGTCCCGGTGAAATTCTCGACGATCTGCAGGAGCGCTTGCTCTCGCTGCAGGAAACCTGCCGTGAACTCGGTGACGCGATCTCCAAGCAGTATTTCCACGCCGCTCCGTGGGTCGCGTGGACCGATGCCGGCTCCGGAACATTCGAAGATCAATTGGAAGGTGAACTGTGAGCTGGCGTATGCGTGTCGTGCACACCACGGGCTATCAGTACGACGCACCGGTCACGTCGTCGTACAACGAGGCTCGGTTGACGCCGCGAAGTGACAATCGGCAGAACGTGATTCTGAACCGAGTCGAGACCAACCCGGTGACGCGTTCCTACCGCTACACCGACTACTGGGGCACAGCGGTGACGGCGTTCGATCTGCACGCACCGCACACCGAGCTGGAGGTCACCGGATCGTCGGTGGTCGAGACCGATCCCTTCGTCTACCCGGACGAGAACGCCTCCTGGGAGGAACTCGCGAGCGAGCCGGTCATCGACCGCTTCAACGAGGTCCTCGACAACACCGAATACGTGCCGAAGAACAGGCAACTCGCGTCGGTGGCGAAGAAGTTGTCGAAGGGCCTACCGCCACAGGAATCGGTGGTGGAGATCTCCAACTGGGTCAACCAGGAGATGTCCTACGTGCCGGGAACCACCGGCGTGCACACCTCGGCCGTGGAAGCGTGGTCGGAAAAGAAGGGCGTCTGCCAGGACTACGCCCACCTGACGCTGCTGATGCTGCGCAGCATCGGCATCCCCAGCCGGTACGTCTCGGGTTACCTGCATCCCAAGAAACAGGCCGCGATCGGTGCGACGGTGGAGGGTCAGAGCCACGCGTGGATCGAGGCCTGGACCGGTGCGTGGTGGGGTTACGACCCGACCAACGCCATCGCCGTCAACGAGCAGCACGTGTCGGTCGGACTCGGCCGCGACTACGCCGACGTGCCGCCGCTCAAGGGCATCTTCTCCGGCGGCGGTTCGACGGCTCTCGACGTGGTCGTGGAGATCACCCGGTTGGCGTGAGCCTGGTACGCGTTGTGCGCCCGTTCATGGGCGCACAACGCGCACCCATCAGTTCCAGCCGAAGTCGCGGCGCAATCTCTGTGCGACGGAATCGAATTGGGGCTTGCTCAGAATCGCACCCTCGCGTCGGATGCCGTCCTCGGGCACGTCGAGCACTCGATCCAGACGAATCCAGCTCGGTCGGCCTTCGGCGTCCCACGGACCGGACCCGATCGACTGCCAGTCACGGTCTCCGTCGCGGCTGCTCTGACTCGACAACATCAGGCCGAGCAGATCGTTGCCCTCGCGGCCGATGACCAGGACCGGGCGGTCCTTGCCCTGGCTTGCGTCCTCCTCGTAGGTGACCCAGGTCCAGACGATTTCGCCGGGGTCGGCCTTGCCGTCCAGGTCGGGGGAGTACTCGATGGTGCGGGCGCGTTGCGCCGTGGGCCTGGTCTGCGACGCCACCGGTCGGCCAGGACGAGGAGTCGGAGCAGACGTGCGTGTGGCCGTCCCGCTGATCGCGTCCTTGCCCTTCTGCAGGGCTCCGGACTTCTGTAATTGACGCAGCAGTCGGGGACCCTCGCGCATTGCGATCTTGCTCAGTTCCTTGCCGAATCTGCTCCAGTTGCCAGCCATGCGGCGAGTGTAGCGATGCAGACTCTGCTGCTCATCGCCCGAACCGCGGCGACGAGAACACCCGAGTCGGACAGCCGGGGACGGCGGACCGTTCTCGGCGTGGGACGATAGGGAAACCCGTTCGCTCATTTCGAACACGCCAGCCGAAGGATACGAGTGCCCAGCTTCGCCGATGCAAGGTTGGCCATAAGACACTCCTGATTCTGAGGTAATCCCCCACACAGGAGAGGGCCAGGCATGTTCGCACACACCACCACCACCGAGAACGCAACTGACTTCGAGCCGGTCGTCACGTTCGACGACTTCGACGTATCGATCGAGTTCACGTCGACGCTCGCGGTCAATATGGGCCGCGACGAGTTCGACCTACTGACCTTCGCGACCCGTACCGGGTACGCCGAATACCTCGAACGGACCGCCGAACTCGACCGACAGCTCGACGCGAAATTCGGTAGTGCTTTGCCCCCAGCGGATCCGGAACCTACCGATCCGTTCGCGTTGGGTGGTCTGTCTGCTGTGGTGTTCGGCTAGTCCGATGTTTTCGCGTCAGCCCGCGACGTCGGGCACGATGTAGCCAACAGTGCGGCTGCAGCGACGCGATGTTTGAGGAACGGCCCCGCCCTTGACTTCCCGGTTGAGGCGGGGCCGTTCTGCGCGGCACGAGCGGGTCAGCGCAGACCCCAGTTGAGCTCGATTCGAGCGATCTCGTCGAACAGCGTTCGCGCGAATTCTGGAATCATTGCCACTTCGATTTGTTTGGCCAGGTAGTCGACATCTTCGACGCTCGTGTCCAGGTGCGGCCGCAGGCTCTCAAACCACGCTCGGCCAGGAACAACGCTGAAATAGGTCGTTGTGGCCCCTCCCGTCGATCGGGCCGCGATTCTTGAGCGCTGGTATCGGTGTACACCCTCACGTGATGGTCCCCGTACAACCTCATATGTAGGTGCTCGGCGAGTCCTGTCGTAACTC